>JBDTXV010000117.1:0-6669 GCA_040006015.1 Caldimonas sp. | reverse complement strand
CGACCACGTACTCGGCGCCGCGGTACAGCTCGGTGTGGCCCTTCTGGCGCCCGAAGCCCTTCACTTCCGTCACCGTCACGCCCTGCACGCCGATCGCGCTCAGCGCCTCACGCACCTCGTCGAGCTTGAACGGCTTGACTATCGCGGTCACCATCTTCATGGTCTTCTCCCAGTTTTTTCGATTTCAGAACGTCTTCTTGACGGCGACGACAAGAGCCGTGCGGCCGAGGTTCTTGCCGGCCGGCGAGACGTACGCGGGCGTGCCGGCGATGTCCTTCGTCGAGGTGCCGACGATCGCCGCGCTGAAGGTCAGGCCCCACCAGTCATGGGCGCCCGTCAGCGAGTAGTCGGTGTACGAGAAATCGCTGTTGTGGCGCACCTTCTGATAGCCGATATGCGGCGTCAGCGAATAGCCCTCGCCGAGATCGAGCGTCGCGGCCGCTTCGAGATAGCCGCTGCCGCGGCTGTTGTCGGTGCCGAACAGGCGGGTCAGCGAATGCGAGTACTTGATCGTCGCCGGGCCGAAGGTCAGCGCGCCGTAGGCCTCCAGCGTGTTCGGGCTGTGCAGCGGCGAGAGGTTCGCCAGGTGCTCGGCCGGGTAGTAATACTGCAGAAGGCCGACGTCGTAGCTGAAGTCCTTCGAGATCTCGCCCTTGTAGCCGCCGTAGAGGTCGATCTCGACCGGCGCGCTGCCGGTGTCGACGTTCGGCGTCACGAGCTTGCCGGCGTCCTTGATCCAGCTGATCGTCGAGGCCCAGGTGCCGATGTAGAAGCCGCCCGGCAGCGCGTAATCGGCGCCGCCCTGCAGCGCAGGCCTCAGCCGGCTCTGCGAAATGCCGCGGAAGCGGTAGTCGCTGGTCAGGCTGATGTTGAACGACAGCGGGTTCGCGTCTTCCGCATGCGAGACGGCGGGCAATGCCGACAGGGTCGAAAGCGCCGCCAGCGCAAGGATCGTCTTTTTCATCTGGGTTCTGCTCCGGGGGTGGGTATGGACTCCGGACTGTTTCGCAGCTTTTGTGCCATGCACCACGCGAGGCGATGCCCGACCTTGGGCAGCGAATCGCATGAGGGGCGGGCATCGCGCACCGGAATGGTTCACCGTCAATCCGCTGCCCCCGAATTGAGCCCCCCGTTGGTGCGAACCGGAGCCGCCCGCAGGTATCCAGAATTCAGAGTCGATGCCAGCCGAGGAACTTCGGCGGCCGTCACCTTCGAAAGCATCCATGCCGCTCGCCGTCGTCCACAGCCGCTCGATCGATGCGCTGCACGCTCCCGAAGTCACCGTCGAAGTGCATCTGGCCAACGGCCTGCCGAGCTTCACGCTGGTCGGCCTGGCCGACACCGAAGTCAAGGAGTCGCGCGAGCGCGTGCGCGCCGCGCTGCTGACGAGCGGGCTCGAGTTCCCGCACAACAAGAGGATCACCGTCAATCTCGCACCGGCCGACCTGCCGAAGGAATCGGGCCGCTTCGACCTGCCGATCGCGATCGGCATCCTCGCCGCGAGCGGGCAGGTCGACTGCGCCCGCCTCGACGCGTTCGAGTTCGCCGGCGAGCTGTCGCTGGCCGGCGACCTGCGACCGGTGCGCGGCGCGCTGGCGATGAGCCTGGCGATGCGCCGAGCCGATCGCGCGCCGCAGCGGGCGCTGGTGCTGCCGGAGCAAAGCGCGCACGAGGCCGCATTGGTCGACGGCCTGACGATCCACGGCGCGAACCATCTGCTCGACGTCGTGCGCGCGCTCGCGCCCGCCCAGCACGCCGCTGCCGAACCGTTCGCCCGCACCTGCGCGCAGGCCCGCCGCTCGCCGGCGCAATGGCCGGACTTCGCCGATGTCAAAGGCCAGGCCGCGGCCAAGCGTGCACTCGAAATCGCCGCGGCCGGCGCCCTCGGCATCGTGATGGTCGGGCCGCCCGGCAGCGGCAAGTCGATGCTCGCGCAGCGTTTCGTCGGCCTGTTGCCGGCCCTGAGCGACGACGAGGCGCTCGAATCGGCTGCGGTGCTGAGCCTGACCGGCGCGTTCTTCGCGCAGCGCTGGGGCCAGCGCGTGCTGCGCGCGCCGCATCACAGCGCCTCGTCGGCCGCGCTGGTCGGCGGTGGCTCGCCGCCGCGGCCCGGAGAGATCACGCTCGCCCATCACGGCGTGCTCTTTCTCGACGAGCTGCCGGAATTTCCGCGCGCCGCACTGGAGGCCTTGCGCGAACCGCTCGAGACCGGCCGGATCTCGATCTCGCGCGCGGCGCGGCAGGCCGAATTTCCGGCGCGCTTCCAGCTCGTCGCGGCGATGAACCCGTGTCCGTGCGGACACTTGGGCGATGCATTCCGCGCCTGCCGCTGCAGCCCCGATGCGGTGCTGCGCTACCAGGGCCGGATCAGCGGCCCGCTGCTCGACCGCATCGATCTGCAGGTCGAAGTGCCGGCGGTCGCGCCCGAAGCGCTCGGCGGCGCTCCGGACGGCGAGTCGAGCGCGGTCGTGGCGGCCCGTGTCGCGGTCGCACGCGACCGCGCGCTCGCGCGCCAGGGTTGCGCAAACGCGCTGCTCGCCGGCGACGCGCTCGACCGCCATGCCGCGCTCGATGCACTTGCCGCGAGATTCCTGCAGGCCTCGGCGACACGCCTCGGCTGGTCGGCGCGCAGCTTCCACCGCGTGCTGCGCAGCGCGCGCACCATCGCCGACCTGGCGGGCTGCGAGCGAGTGCAGACCGCGCATCTAGCCGAAGCGATCCAATACCGGCGGGTGTTGAGCCCGGTCTAGACGCTGCGCGCCGAAGTGCCGCCGGCCGGCGTCGGGAGCCGCCTCGGCATCGCACACTAAGATGCGCTCGCCCTTCATCCGCAAAGCCCGGCCGCGCCCCGGCCCATCAGGAGAGACTCGAATGAAATTCGCCACGTTCCAGTGGGGCGGCAAGCGCAACGTCGGCGTGCTGTCGCCCGACGGCGCCGAGATCACGCCGCTGGCGGTCGACGCTTCGCGCGGGCTGCTCGCGCTGGTCGAGCAGATCGGCGGCGGCGGCGCGATGCCGGCCGCCGCGAGCGCGCGGCTGCCGCTTGCCGCAGTGCAGCTCGAAGCGCCGCTGCCGCGGCTGCGCCGGTCGATCTTCTGCGTCGGCCGCAACTATCGGCAGCATGCGAAGGAGCTGGCCGCGAGCGTGTTCAAGGACAGCGCGAAGACCGAAGACGGCTGGCCGATGGTCTTCATGAAGCTGCCGGAATGCGTCGTCGCGCCGGGCAGCACCGTCGAGCTGCCGCGCAGCGAGCGCGGCTTCGTTTCCGAGCAGATCGACTACGAGGCCGAGCTCGCGGTCGTGATCGGACGCGGCGGCAAGAACATCGACCGCTCGCGTGCGCTCGAGCATGTGTTCGGCTACACGATCGTCAACGACGTCACCGCGCGCGACGTGCAGATGCGCCATTCGCAATGGGACCTCGGCAAGAACTTCGACACGTTCTGCCCGATGGGCCCGTACCTCGTGACCCCCGACGACTGCGACGGCACCGACACGCGCGTGCGCCTGTGGGTCAATGGCGAGCTGCGTCAGGACGCGCAGACGACCGACTTGATCTTCGATATCCCGTCGCTGATCGAGACCTGCTCGCGCGGCATCACGCTGCAGCCGGGCGACGTGATCGCGACCGGCACGCCGTCCGGCGTCGGCCTCGGCATGACGCCGCCGCGCTTCCTGAGGGCCGGCGACGTCGTGCGGATCGAGATCGACGGGATCGGCGTGCTCGAGAACCCGGTCGGCTGAGCGCGCGACGCGCGGCTCAGCGCAAGAAGCCGAGGTCGGCGAGCGCGAAGTTGCCGAGATTCGGGAACATCGTCGCGAGCTGCGACGGCGTCGCGCCGAACCACTTGCCGAGCGTCGCGCCGATCTGGTCGACCGAGGTCGACGGCAGATACTGGTTGCCGGCCGAATCAGCGCCTTGCGGACCGAACTCCGGGAAAGCGCCGAAGATCTCGCCGCCGTTGACCGCGCCGCCCGAGACGAAGTGGTGCGCGCCCCAGCCGTGGTCGGTGCCGTCGCCGTTGCTGGTGTGGCTGCGGCCGAAGTCCGATGCGGTGAAGAGCGTCACGTTGGCGCGCATGTCGATGCCGCCGAGGCTCGCGAGCGTGCCGTCGAAATAGCCGATCGCATGCGAGAGCCGCGCGAGCAGGTCGGCCTGGCTCGCGTTCTGCAGGCTGTGCGTGTCGAAGCCGCCGATCGAGACGAAGAAGACCTGCCGGTTCGCGCCGAGCGCGCTGCGCGCGTTGATGATGCGGGCGACCGTCTGCAACTGCTGCGCGAGACTGTTCGTCTGCGCATTGCCGGTCGACGGCATCACGCAGGGCGTCGGCGCCGCGACGACCGACGCGGTGAACGCGCTCTGGAACGCCGCCTGCGCGTTGACCGAGCGTTTGACGATCGCCGCGTACTCGTCGGCGAACAGATGCGAGTTGCTCGCCGTGACGATTCCCTTCAGCGTCGCCGACGCCGTCGACGAGTTGAACAGGCCGCCCGAGAGCCCGCCGATCTGCACCGCGCCGCCGTTGCCGACCTGGTACTGGAACACCGTGTCGCCGGCCGCGAACACCGCGTTGCCCGAGACGGTGATGCTCGTGAAAGTCGCGTTGCCGTTGCCGCTCGCGACCAGGTCGCCGAGGCGGCCGCCCCAGCCGACCTTGACGCCTTCGGGGCCGAGCGCCTGCCAGGTCGACTGCTGGTCGTTGTGCGAGCCCAGCGCGCGCGGTCGCGGCACGCTGTTCAGCTGGTACTGCGCCTTCGTCATCGGTGCGATCAGCGGCCCGGCATTGGCGAGTATCGCGAGTCGGTTCGCCGCGAAGAGCTGGGCGACCTCGGGCATGCTCGGATGCAGTGCATAGGTGAACGAGGCGTTCGCCGCCGAGCCGGGCACGCCGGCGGTGAAGTTCGGCGCGATCGCCGTCGCGCCGCCGAGGCGCGCCGGGGAGGCCCGCGTCGCATTCAGGTTCGCAACGGTGCCTGGTGCGAGCAGCGCGATCGAGTCGGGGGCCTGCGTGCGCGTCCGGGTGTAGACGTCGAACGACATCGCGTCGGTGCGCAGCACCATGTTCGACGCATCGTTGCCGCCGTAGAGGAACAGGCAGACGATCGCCTTGTACGGTCCGGTGGTCTGCGCGACCGCCGAGCCCAGGGTCGCGAGGTTCAGCGCGAACGGCGCGGCGGCGGCTCCGACCGAGCCCGAGACGACCGATGCGGTGCGGAGGAACTTGCGGCGCGATGCATTGGTGAGCGACATTCTTCGGGCTCCTCGTTATTTCTGGATCAGGTAATCGGGCGACGCCATCGACAGGAAGACCGCGATATAGACCCGGTCGAGCTTCGCCGCATCGATCGCCGCCTGATTCGTCGCCGTCGGCGTCGGCGCACTCGCCGCGCCGACCGGATAGACCGGCGCCGGGATAGCGCGGCTCGCGACCGCGGCAACGAGCTGCGTCTTCAGCACATCGGGCATCGCGCCGTAGAAGAGCAGCAGGTTCGCGCGCTCGACGAGCCCGGCCGGATCGGTCGCGAGCGCGACTTCGGCGCCGTAGTCCTGGCGGATGTCGCGCGACGTGTTGACGGTCACGATGCCGCGCATGTAGTTCATGTAGCCGGCAACCGAGACGTCGTGCGTGATCTGCAGCTCGGGGACGACGAGGCCGGCATCGGTGATGACCTTGCTGGTCGGCACGTAGCCGGGCCGGAAGAAGTTGAACACCGTCGGCGCGAAGAGCGGCGTTTGATTCAGCGATGTCGCCGGATCGTCGGTGAGCCCGATGCCGGTGTAGCGGCCGCTCGAGGACGTCGCGTTGAACGCGCGCATGAAGTTCGCGAGCCGCACGACCGGCTCGCGGACCTTGCCGTAGCTCGTGCCGGTACCGGCCACGCGCGCTTCCGGATCGAGCAGGATCGCGCGCCACAGCGCCTTCATGTCGCCGCGGACGCCGCTGCCGTTGTCGTTGAAGGCGGCCGTGACGCGGCCGATATAGGCCGGACTCGGATTGCTGGTGACGAGGCGCTGGATCAGCTGCTTGCCGATGAACGGGCCGACGTTCGGATGATTGAACAGCGTGTCGAGCGCGATCTTCAGATCGCCCTCGCTGTCGGCCTGGGTCTGCGCCGGAATCGTCACGCCGAAGAAGATCTTCGGACTGATCGAATGGAACGACGTGTTCGGCGCGTAGCCGTCATAGGCCTGCATCGGGCGCCAGTCGCGCTCGAGGTTCGCGTCCTGTCCGAAGAAGCGGCGATTGGTCCGGTCCGTGAGGTTCGGTCCGGCATACCAGCTGAAGCCGGTGAAGACCTGCGAGAGGCCGGCGAGGTCGGCGCCGGTATAGGCCGGCGCGGGCTTGCCGGCCGCATCGAGCACATAGGTACCGTCGGCGTTCAGCTTCCATTCGCCGATCGTGAAGAGCTGCGTGATCTCGCGCGCGAAGTTAAGGTCCGGCACGCGACCGGTCGCGGCGTCTTCCTTCTGGTTGCCGAGCCAGGTCAGGTAGATGCCCATCATCGGATGCAGCGACACATCCTCGATCAGCTTCCTGAAGTTGCCGAACGCGTTCTCGGCCAGCATGTCGTAGTACGACGAGACGCCGCGCGGCTGGTTCGACAAGGTCGCGTCGGTGAACGAGATCACCATGATCTCGGACAGCGCGAACGCCGCGCGCTGGCGCA
>JBDTXV010000116.1:0-6686 GCA_040006015.1 Caldimonas sp. | reverse complement strand
AGTAGGAGAGGCGCACCTGCTCCAGATAGTCTCCGGCTTGTTCGAAAAGAGTCCGCTCGGCGATCTTGTCGAATGGTTGTGAATCTCATCACGTGGCATTCCGCGAAGTGATGGCCCAATTCAGGATCGTAATTTCCGCGTAGTAAGTAAAAACCCTAGTATTCCTTCATCGCATACCCGGGCCGTTCCCGACTGCGAGCAAGTCAAGGAATCACGATGACCGACACGACCTTCGATTTCCAGGTTTCCCGGCACCCGCAGCCGTTCTTTGCGGCCGCGCCGATCGCGCCGTTCGTCGCCGTGATAGCGCAGTTGGCGCGGCAGGCCTTCGTGCGCTCGGCCGACCGGCCGGCCTCGGCCCAGCGTCAGGCCCGCGCAGTCCGCGCGCTTGCCGACCGCTATCGCAACACCGATCGCGGATTCGCCGCGGACCTGTACGTCGCCGCGGACCGCCACGAAGAGGAAGCGAGATCGCGCCGCGAAGGTTCGGCGGCGAATCGACGCTGACCCGTGCGCACCGCGTCTCCACGCACGGAGACGCGGACGCCAGGTCTCAATTGAAACGACCCGTCTCGAGGCGCAGCATCAAGCCCGAAGCCGGCTCGACGTAGACGCCTGGCGCGGACGCCGTCGCCGCAGGCGATTCCGGCGAATGCTTTGCGAGCGGCGGGGAAACGTTTCGTTGCCGCGCAACCACCGGCCCGCGATTACCCTCTACCGACAGCCACGGTCGGAGACGCGCCTTCAGCTCATCCCGGTTCAAGTCAGCGTTTCGCGCGTTCGCGCAGAAGCTCGGCGCGACTCTTCGCCGCGCCGCGAGGCGGACTCCCGGTCGCGTCGTCGCGACGCGGGATTCGCCGCCCGACCCCCCGGTTTCGAGGACCTCGGCATCGCTGCCCCCGAGTTCGAGGGGTCGAGCGAGCGCAGGTTTGTCGTACTGTCCATCGTCACGTCTCCGCGAACGCCAGGACCGTCCTTCAACCGTGCCACCGAGTCACGCAATGCGAATCCAAGCTCCCATCCGTTGGCGCTCTGCCCTCGTCGCTGCAGCGCTCGGCGGCGGCGCGCTGACCGCGCAAGCCGCGGACCCGCCGCTCGCTGCGCAGCCCACCTGCGAAGCCGCTGCATCCGGTTGCGATGCCGCTCCCGCGGGGCAACCGCGCTGGATGCCGAGTGCCGAATGGTCCGGCGGCGTCTATCGATGGAGCCTGTCGCACGGAGCGCTCGGCATTGGCTTCAACTTCGATACGGCGGCTCGCCCGGGGCGATTCGGGGACGCCAGATCCGAACCGACCGGACCGCTGTTCGCGTCGTTGCAGTCGGTGAGCGTCGGCCTGCATCGCGTTCGCAGCGGCTCTTCGTCGAACGCCGGCACGCTGCTCAATCGCGCCGGCGGGATCGAGACGTCCGACGCCTACGTCAGTAAGGTCGGAGTCGAGTGGAAGCCGGCCCAATCGCAGGTCAACTTCCTGCGCGAAGGCCTCGGCATCCGGCTCGACGGCGGCAACCGCATGACCGTGCGGCTGCGCAAAGGCGTTGTCGGGCTCTACCTGCTGCGCAATTTTTAAGGCCGCGCGCGCCGGCTTCGCGACGATCAGGCCGCGACCGGACCGTCGGTCCCGGTGCGAGCCCGCTTGAACACCGGCTCGATCGCGCGGCGCGCGTGTCCGTAGCCGTAGCTGTAGCTCGAGCTGTTCGGATGCAGCCCGTCGTCGGCGAAATGTCGACGCGGGCTATCGGCGAAGCGCGCCTTGTGCTCGGCGGCGGCGAAGTCGACGAACGCGAACTCGTGCCGGGCGGCGCAGTCGGCGAAGACCGCGATGGCGGCGCGCGATCGGACCGCGTACCACCACGAAAACGGCGGCGGAAAGAGCGGAACCTGACCGATGTTGGCCGGACCGAGCCAGACGGTTCCCTCGGCGACGCGCGGCAATTCCGCCGCGAGTGCTTCGCATGCTGCGGCGAGGCGATCGACTGGCGTGGCCCGAAGGATGTCGTTGCCGCCGACATGCAGCAGCGCGAGATCGAAGCGCCAGCCGAGCGCGACGCATTTCGACGCCTGCGCGACCGCGTCGGCGACGCGAGCACCCGACGCGCTGACATTGACGATGTCGGCGTCGGGAAAATCGGCGGCGATCAGCCCGGCGATCGATTCTTCCGGACGGCTCGCGCCGATGCCGACGCCAGTGCTGTCGCCGAGGATCAGCACGCGCGGGCCGCTTGCCGACAGGCGGCGCTCGAACGGCCGCCCGCGCGCCGCGAAGGCCCGCGCCCGCTCGACACCGGTCCACAGCGAGGCGAGCCGTAGCAGCGCACCCGAGGCCAGCACCAGGGGCAGCAGATAAGCCGGTCGACGCGACCAGGGCGGCAGTTGCAAAGGCTCCTCCTTCGATCGCGGCGCGAACCGATCGCGCCGGGTAATGCCAAATTAATCCTCTGCGGCGACTTAGCAAAGACCCGAAACCGGGGGGCGCCGAACCCGGCGAAGAATCCGCGACAGGCCTGCGAGGAGACGGCGATGCTATTGGACGGCTCATGCCACTGCGGTTCCGTGAAGTTCTCGGTTCGATCGGCCGAGCCGTATCCGTTCATGCGCTGCTATTGCTCGATCTGTCGCAAGACCGCGGGCAGCGGCGGCTACGCGATCAACCTCGGCGCCGACGCCGCGACGCTGAAGGTGCTGAAAGGCAAGCGCTCCTTGCGCGTCTACCGTGCGATCGTCCGCGACGGCGACGGCGAGCACACCAGCAGCGGCGAGCGTCACTTCTGCTCGAGGTGCGGCAGCGCGCTCTGGCTCTGGGACCCGAGCTGGCCCGAGCTCGTGCATCCGCACGCCGGCGCGATCGACACGCCGTTGCCGAAGCCGCCCGACCACGTCCACAATCATGCTCGGCTCGAAAGCGGCGTGGGTCGATCCGGAAGGATCGCCGGGCGATGCACGCTACGACTCCTACCCCGACCTGGCGCTGGCCGAATGGCACGCCAGGCGCGGCCTGACCTCGACCGATGGCGCGCCGCCTAAGCGGCCGCGCGCCGCGAAACGCAAGGCGCCGCTCTAGCCGCGCAGCGTGTAGACGTCGGCGGCGCGGCGCTCGGCGGCGCTGTGGCCCTGCAGCGCACGATCCCAGTCGGGCCCGTCGGCGCCCTTGACCGGTTGCAGTCCGCGCGTCATCAACGCGACCTCTTCGGCGCCGGCGTCGATCTCGGCGACCTGTTCGCGCGTCTCGAGGAAGAGCCGCGCGATTGCGGCGCCGGCCGAGTCGATCACGACCATATAGCGTGCCGGTTTGCGATGCGGCGCATGCGAATGCTCACCGGGTCTCTCGATGCCATAGCCTTCGTCCATGCGAGCATCTTGCCATGCGGCGCGATGCGCCGCGCCGCGCTTATTTCAGCAGCAGGCCCGGCAGCCAGAGCGAGAACGCCGGCACGTAGGTGACCAGCATCAGCGCCGCGATCAGCGCGCCGTAGAACGGCCAGATCGTCTTCATCACGGTGCCGACCGAGACGCCGCCGATCGCGCAGCCGACGAATTGGGTCGTGCCGACCGGCGGGGTATTGAGGCCGAGCGCGCAGTTGATCAGCATCACCATCCCGAACTGGATCTCGCCCATCCCGTATTTCTGGCAGATCGGCAGGAAGATCGGCGTGCAGACCAGGATCGTCGCGGCCATGTCGAGGAACGTGCCGAGGATGAACAGGATCACGTTGACGAACAGGAAGATCAGCCACGGCGTCGACGTGATTCCCGACAGCATCCTGCCGGTCAGATCGGGCACCTCGTAGAGGCTGATGATGTAGCCGAACGCGGCCGAGATGCCGATCAGCAGCAGCACGACGCCGGTCGTCTTGACGGCCTTGCTCGCCGCCTTAAGGAACTGCTCCCACTTCAACGTGCGGTAGACGACGACGCAGAGGAAGAGCGCGTACAGCACCGCGACCGCGGCCGACTCGGTCGCGGTGAAGATGCCCGACAGGATGCCGCCGAGGATCAGGATCACGACGAAGAGTCCCGGCAGCGACGCCGCGAACGTGCGCCCGACGACGGCCCAGCCGGGGAACGTGCCGCGCGGATAGCCGCGCTTGACGGCGACCAGATAGGCCGCGACCAGGTTGCAGATCGTCAGCACCAGCGCCGGCAGCAGCCCGGCGACGATCAGCCTCGCGATCGAGACCTTGCCGCCGGCCGCGAGCGTGTAGATGATCATGTTGTGGCTGGTCGGCATCAACGCTCCGACCAGCGCGGCATGCGTCGTCACGTTGACCGCGTAATCGGCGTCGTAGCCTTCCTTCTTCATCATCGGGATCATCACCGCGCCCATCGCCGAGACGTCGGCGACCGGCGAGCCGGAGACGCCGCCGAACAGCGTGCAGGCGACGACGTTGCTCATCCCCAGCCCGCCGCGCACGTGGCCGACGACGCTCTTCGCGAAGTCGACGATCTTGTCGGCGATGCCGCCGTACAGCATCAGCTCGCCGGCGAAGATGAAGAACGGGATCGCGAGGAACGAGAACGCGTTCATCCCGGACGTCATCTGCTGGAAGATGACGGCCATCGGCAGGCCCTCGTAGAGGATCGTCGCGAGTGCCGACAGGCCGATCGAGAACGCGACCGGCACGCCGATCACGAGCAGGCCGAAGAACGAGACCGCGAGGATCGTCAGTGCCATGCCTTCTCCACTTCGACGCCGTGCAGCAGCGCGACGATGTGCTCGATCGAGAACAGCACGATCAGGAGGCCCGCCGCGATCAGCGGCACATAGCGGAACGACTCGGAGATGCCGAGCGTCGGGATCATGTAGCCGCGCACCGAATCGAGCATCACGGTGCAGTTCCAGGCCATCAGCACGCCGAACGCGAGCGTCAGCAGATGGATCAGGATGCCCATCCCGAGGTGAAAGCGTTCCGGCAGCAGCGGCCCGATCAGCTCCATGCCGATGTGTCCCGCGTCGCGCACGCCGACCGCGCAGCCGAGCATCGTCACGTACAGCACCAGCAGCAACGCCAGGCTCTCGGCCCAGGTAGGCGTGTTGTTCAGCACGTAACGTCCGAACACCTGCCAGGCGACCGCCGCGAGCAGCAGCACGAGGCCGAACACGCCGACCTGCAGGCAGGTGCGCGCGATCGTCGCGCAGACGCGAGTGAACGGCGGCGCGGCGCGGGCCGCAGCGCTCTCGATCACGTCGGGGTCGACGACCTCCTGGACGCCTTCGAGCGACGGCACGATGCCGTGCGGCTCGTGACCCTCCGCGGCGAACGGCGGCGTGCTCGCGCCGCGCCCCGCCGGCGAAGCGGATTCGCGATCACGCCGATCCGGACCGGACCCCACCGCGGCCGCCTACTTCGTGTCCTGGATGCGCTTGACCATCTCCTTCAGCTTCGTGTCGGTGATGAACTTGTCGTAGACCGGCTTCATCGCGGTCTGGAACGCGGCCTTGTCGACCTCGATGATCTGCGCGCCGGCCGCCTTCACGGTCGCGAGCGACTTCTCCTCGCGCTCGTCCCAGAGCTTTCTCATGTACGGCACCGATTCCTTCGCCGACTGGCGCAGCGCCTTCTGCTCGTCGGGCGAGAGGCCGTCCCAGACCTTCTTCGAGAACAGCAGCATTTCGGGCGCCATCGAATGCTCGGTCTTCGAATAGAACTTCGCGACCTCGAAATGGCGCGAGCTTTCGTACGACGGATAGTTGTTCTCGGCGGCGTCGACGAGGCCGGTCTTCAGCGCGGTGTAGACCTCGCCGTACGGCATCGGCGTCGCGTTCGCGCCCATCGCCTCGAGCAGCGCGACCCAGAGGTCGCTCTGCTGCACGCGCACCTTCAGGCCCTTCGCATCGGCGAGCGACTTGATCGGCTTCTTAACGGTGTACATCGAGCGCGAGCCGCTGTCGTAGAACGCAAGGCCGATGAAGCCTTGCGCTTCGCAGCTCTTCAGGATCTCGTCGCCGATCGGTCCATCTAGGACCGCGCGCATGTGCTCCTTCGAGCGGAACAGGAACGGCATCGTCGGCACGACCGTCGTCGGGCAGATGTTGTTCATCGGCGCGATGTTGACGCGCGTCATCGCGACCGCACCGATCTTGGTCTGCTCGATCGTGTCCTTCTCGGCGCCGAGCGCGCCGTTGTTGAAGACCTTGATCGTGTCCTTGCCGTTCGTCAGCTTGTTGAACACCGTCGCCATGTGCTTGACCGCCTCGACGGTCGGATAGCCGTCGGGGTGGATGTCGGTCGAGCGGAAGTCGGTGGCTTGCGCGGCGAGCGACGCGCCGGCGAGCAGCGCGGCGATTGCGAGCGGGGTGAAATTCATGCAGTCTCCAATCGGGTTTGATCAAGGAAAACTCAGGAAAGCGTGCGCGCCGGGCGGAACGCCTGCTCGGGCAGCCCGCGCACGCCGGGCCGCAGCAGCAGCAGCGCGCCGGCGACGTCCGCGTCGTAGCCGTCGACCGGCCGCGCCGGCGTCAGCGACGTGACATAAAGGTCACCGAGGTCAGTGCCTCCGAACGCACACATCGTCGGCTTCGCGACCGGCACGCGCAACGCGCGATCGAGGCTGCCCTGCGGCGTGAAGCGCAGCAGCGCGCCGGCATCGGTCGCACAGGTCCAGTAGCAGCCGTCGGCATCGACCGCGGCGCCGTCGGGCCGACCGGGGTACTCGTTCATCTCGACGAAGACGCGCCGGTTCGCGAGGC
>JBDTXV010000115.1:0-6692 GCA_040006015.1 Caldimonas sp. | reverse complement strand
TCGCCGATCTCGTTCCAGTCGAGCCTCGACGATCCGCTCGAGCGCCGGGTCTCGACGGTCGGGCGGGTCCAGCCGCATCTCGAAGTCAAGATCGTCGATGCCGACGGGCGCATCGTGCCGGTCGGCCGGCCCGGCGAGCTCTGCACCCGCGGCTACGCGGTGATGCGCGGCTACTGGGAAGACGAGGCGCGGACGAAGGATTCGATCGACGCCGCCGGCTGGATGCACAGCGGCGACCTGGCGACGATCGATGCCGAGGGCTATGCGAACATCGTCGGCCGGGTCAAGGACATGCTGATCCGCGGCGGCGAGAACGTCTATCCGCGCGAGATCGAGGAATACCTGCTGCGCCATCCGGGGGTGCAGGACGTGCAGGTGTTCGGCGTGCCGGACGCGAAGTACGGCGAAGAGGTCTGCGCCTGGGTCGTGCCGCGACACGGCCATGCGCTCGACGAGCAGCAGATTCGCGAATTCTGCAAGGACCGGATCGCGCACTACAAGGTGCCGCGCTACGTGCGCATCGTCGAGCAGTTTCCGCTGACCGCGACCGGCAAGGCGCAGAAGTTCGAGATGAGGAAGGCGATGATGGAGTCGCTCGGCCTGCAGCCGCAGCGCACTGCCTGACGCGCGCCGCCGGAAACCTCGCGTGAATCTCGCCGGCATCCTGCACCGCGTCGGACGTCGGGCGCCCGACGCACCGGCCGTCAGCGGCCTTGGGCTCGAACTGACGTTCGGCCAGTTGTGCGAGCGCTCGCAGCGCCTCGCCGGCGCGTTGCGCGGGCCGCTGCAGCTCGCCGCCGCGGATCGCGTCGTCGTCTGCGTCGAGAACACGCCGGAGTTCTTCGAGCTGGTGTTCGCGTGCTGGACCGCGGGCCTCTGCGCGGTGCCGGTCAACGCGAAGCTGCATCCGCGCGAGGTGGCGCAGATCGCGCGCGACGCCGGCGCCCGGCTCGCCTTCACTTCGAGCGGGCTGGCAGCGGGCCTCGACGGGCTCTGCGCCGAAGTCGAAGCTGTGCGCGAGCTCGTCGTCGCGGGCAGCGCCCGCTATGCGGCGCTCCTCGGCGCCGACGCGATTCCCGCGCAGCCGGTCGCACCGGACGACATCGCCTGGCTCTTCTACACCAGCGGCACGACCGGGCGCCCGAAAGGCGCGATGCTGACGCACCGAAACCTGCTGTTCATGAGCCACGCCTACTGCGCCGACATCGACCGCGTCGAGGCCGGCGAGACGATGCTGCATGCGGCGCCGCTCTCGCACGGCTCGGGCCTCTACGGCCTGCCGCACCTCTTCGGCGGCGGCCATCAGGTGGTCCTCGGCCGTTTCGAGGCCGATGCCGTGTTCGATGCGCTCGCGCGCCGGCCGAAGGTGTCGTTGTTCGCTGCGCCGACGATGGTCACGCGCCTCGTCAACAGCCCGGCCGCGGCAGGCGCCGACGTGTCGAACCTGAAGACGCTGTGTTACGGCGGCGGGCCGATGTACGGGGCCGACCTCGAGCAGGCGCTCGCGCTGTTCGGCCCGCGTCTCTACCAGCTCTACGGCCAGGGCGAATCGCCGATGACGATCACCGGCCTGGACAAGCGCCTGCATGCGGGCGCTGATGCGGGCGCTGATGCCGCCGCCCGCGCAGCACGGCTCGGCTCGTGCGGCTACGCGCGCACCGGCGTCGACGTGAGGGTCGTCGACACCGACGACGAGCCGCTGCCGCCGGGCGCGCGCGGCGAGATCGTGACCCGCAGCGACTGCGTGATGCGAGGCTACTGGGCCGACTCCGACGCGTCCGCTGCCGCGCTCAAAGGCGGCTGGCTGCACACCGGCGACATCGGATCGATGGACGAGCATGGCCTGCTGACGCTTCACGACCGCTCGAAGGACCTGATCATCAGCGGCGGCAGCAACATCTATCCGCGCGAAATCGAGGAGGTGCTGCTGCTCGATCCGAGGGTGCTCGAATGCGCGGTCGTCGGCCGCCCCCACGCCGACTGGGGCGAGGAAGTGGTCGCGTTCGTCGTCTGCCGCGACGAGGCGCAAGTCGGCGCCGAAACGCTCGACGCGCTCGTGACGGCCCGCATCGCGCGTTTCAAGCGGCCGCGCGAATACCGGTTCGTCGCGCGCCTGCCGAAGAACAACTACGGCAAGATCCTGAAGACGGAATTGCGGAGCCTGCTGGCGCGGGCCCCCGAATGACATTGACCGAACTCCGCTACATCGTCGCGGTGGCGCGCGAGAAGCATTTCGGGCGCGCCGCCGAAGCGTGCTTCGTCTCGCAGCCGACGATGAGCGTCTCGATCAAGAAGCTCGAAGAGGAGCTCGACGTGCGCATCTTCGAGCGCGGCGCAAACGAGGTCAGCGTGACGCCGCTCGGCGCGGAGATCGTGCGCCAGGCGCAATCGGTGCTCGAGCAGGCCGCCGCGATCCGCGAGATCGCGAAGCGCCGGAAGGACCCGCTGAGCGGGGCGCTGCGCCTCGGCGTGATCTACACGATCGGCCCGTATCTGCTGCCCGACCTGGTTCCCCAGGCGATCGAGCGCGTGCCGCAGATGCCGTTGATGCTGCAGGAGAACTTCACCGCGCGCCTGCTCGAAATGCTGCGCACCGGCGAGCTCGACTGCGCGATCATGGCCGAGCCGTTTCCCGATACCGGCCTCGCGATCGCGCCGCTCTACGACGAGCCGTTCACCGTCGCACTGCCGAAGGCGCACCGGCTCGCGAAGCGCAAGTCGATCAGCGCCGAGGAGCTGAAGGAAGAGAAGATGCTGCTGCTCGGCACCGGGCACTGCTTTCGCGACCATGTGCTCGAGGTCTGCCCCGAGTACGCCCGCTTCTCGAGCGATGCCGAGGGCATGCGCAAGACCTTCGAGGGCTCGTCGCTCGAGACGATCAAGTACATGGTCGCCTCGGGCATGGGCATCACGGTCGTGCCACGCCTGTCGGTGCCCGACGAGGATCAGCCGCACATCGCCTACGTGCCGTTCACCAAGCCGGTGCCGACGCGTCGCGTCGTCCTCGCGTGGCGGCGCAGCTTCACGCGCTACGAGGCGATCGCGGCGCTGCGCAACGCGATCTATGCGTGCCCGCTCGCCGGCGTCAAGCGCCTGACCGGCTGAGTCGCACGCGGGGCCGGATGCGGCGAGGGCGCGGGAAGGGCACGGGAAGGGGCGGCGGCCGGCCGGTGAGGCCGAGGCGATACGAGACGGGGCAACGCGGGGAAGGGCGGGACGGTTCGCATTAGCTTCTATCGATCCTTTAGACGGAATCATTTGCACAGAATATCCCCAGCCACTACGCTTCTTCGATCGCGGCGCCGATCGCCGCTGCACCGATTCGCGTTGAACCGATCGCTCCTGACGGTTCAGCCATCACCGCCCACGGAGTCAATCATGGCTAAGCCCAAGTCAGCCGGTGGCCCCGGCATCGACATCGGCATCAGCGAAAAGGACCGTGCAGCGATCGCCGCCGGCCTGTCACGCCTGCTCGCCGACACCTATACCCTGTATCTGACGACGCACAATTTCCACTGGAACGTCACCGGCCCGATGTTCAACACGCTGCACCTGATGTTCATGGAGCAGTACACCGAGTTGTGGAACGCGGTCGATCCGGTGGCCGAGCGCATCCGCTCGCTCGGTCACCCGGCGCCGGGCTCGTATGCGCGGTTCGGCGCATTGAGCTCGATCGACGACGTGCCGTCGAAGCCGCCGAAAGCACTCGAGATGGTCGCGATCCTGGTCGAGGGCCACGAGGCCGTCGCGCGGACGGCGCGCAGCATCTTTCCGCTCGCTGACAAGGCCAGCGACGAGCCGACCGCCGACCTGCTGACGCAACGCCTCGCGGTCCACTAACAGACCGCGTGGATGCTGCGCAGCCTGCTGCAGGAATAACGGTGCGGCCGGCACGGGGGCGGGGTTCTTCGCCGCCGGTGCAAGCGCACAGCGCCCGAGCGGGCCCCGGCTGGCGCCGCGTTGAGATAATCGCGGTTTCCATCGGCTGCCGACTGCGCGGCCCAGGCCGATCTCACGCCCCAGGTGCGGCGCCGCCGCACGTTCGCGATCATTTCCCACCCCAATCAAAGCCTCTGAGTCAGGCGGGGTCCGGTCGCGACACGATTGACCTCTTTTGTGCTCATGTACGAGGGCAGCCGCCCTCTCGGTGCGGACAGGCCATGTCACCCCGCGACAGGCCGGGACGACGGATATGCGTACATATCCGCGTACATAAATTGCACCGGAAAGGCGGCTCGCCCGTTATGTACACACGGGGGTTAGTCATGGCTCTTTCGGACACCTGGCTCAAGGCCAACAACGGCAGGGAACGCGCAGCGCTCGAAGAGCGCAGCGACCGCGACGGGCTCGGCGTGCGTCTCACGCCGAACGGCAAGATCACATACCAGCTTCGCTACCGCTGTGACTGGCGCGCAGCGGTTGCGGCGATTTCCGCGACCTTCTTGAACATCGCGGTCAGCTCGCTCTTCGGCTTGCCTTTGAGCTCTTCGATGGTGGTGATGTATGTTTTCATAACGTTCTCCTTTGCCGGAGGCCGCACGACGCCGGGAGCGACGACGAACGTGCCCGACTTTCTGAACCCCTCGAAGGACTCCATGATCAGGCCTCTTGTTGGTGTCTGAAGCCGGGATAGGCGAAGGCGGGCGCGATGCGCTCGCAGTCTCTCTCGGAGACCCCAGCGGCGCGCGCCGTGGCGTACCAGGTGCCGCGTAGCTGTGCTTCCATCGCGTCGATCATGGCGGCAGCTTCGCCGGGTTCGAGCAGGAAGCGGGCACTTTGCGATAGCAGGTTGCCCGCGTTCGCGAAGCGGCCAGCATCACCGCACTCCAGTGCCAAGTCGCGCCGTTCCATGCTTACGGGCACTGCCGGGGTCAGGTCATAGGCTGGTGAGAGCTTCCACTCGGCTTCCTTCGCAATCAGCGCATGGTTGCGCGGGTGATCGTCGATGTTCGAGATCAGCGCGTTGAAGCACATGCGGCGGAACAGCTCGGCGGCGTTTTGCTCGGGGTCCGCGCAGACGCGCCGAACCTCTTCGGCCAGCAGCACATAAGACCACTTGTCGCGCGACTGGTAGGTGTCTTCCGTGCGGAGCAGAGTCAGCGCAGAGATCATGCGGGATCGCAGGTAGCCTGCCTGTGTCTTCTCGCGGTCGAAGCGTTTGACCAGCAGAACGTCGCGCCCGGCGACCTCGACGACGCGGCTTTCTGCCGTGGTCAGGCCGCAGGCCCGCGCAAGGATCAGCATCGCGTGCTCGACCCTTGCGCTGTTCCAGGTGTCGTCGGTGCGGTTGAACTTGGCGATCCACAGGCCTGCCTCGTCTTCGACGACGGCCTTGGGCCGCGCGCCGCCCATCGACGTGCCGATCACCATCAGCTTCTCAACCTGATCGCGATCATCACCATGATCAGCAGCACCAGCAGCACGATCACCATCAGGGCGATCATCGTCGGCGACGAGGGAATCCGCGATGGACTGCACCTTCGCAAGGTCGAGCGTCTGGTTGAACGCGCGCTTGGGGGCAGGCGGGGTCTGGTTGAGGCCGAACCCGAGCGCACCCGCGCGGTCATCCGGCGAGTACAGCAGGTACTCCATCTCGCCCGGCTGCGCCTTGCCGAGATGGCGCTGAATCACGCGGCGGCCCCAATAGTCGGGGCTGGCATCGCGCAGCGCGCCGAAGACGCCGTTCAGGGCAGCGGTTGAGTACGTGCGCGGCGAAAGCTTCAGCTCGACAGGATCGAGCGCGACGACGTTCGGGCGCTCAAGGTAGCTGCGGCCATAGACGAAGCGGCCTTCCGGCGTGCCTCTGCGGTCCACCGAGAGCGCGAAGCGGCCAGCCGTCACGGGCTCGGTTTGCCCGGGCAGCGTTATGTAGACAAAGCACCTGGCTGGAGCTTCAGAAGTCATTGTCTAGCCCTGTCTTTGGCCGCGCCCTGGCCCGTTCGCGGGACAATGCGAGGGACTGGCCTTCCTCGTCCTTTCCAGGCGCTGCAACGTCGGCTATCTGGTCGATGAGATCAAGCGCCCACAGCATCGCCGCGTACACGGCGATGCCCGTTGAGGGCTTGCCCTTTTCGGCGTCAGCGACGGCGCGCTGTCCTGTGCCGATCTTCTCCGCCATGTCGCCGATGGTCAGGTTCCGCCGGAGGCGTGCCGTGCGCAGGTTCGCGCCCAGACGCGTCAGCGTCTGTTCAACGGCGTAGGGCGGTGCGGTCAACAGCTTGTTCCGGGCAGTCATGGGTCACCGATAAAAGGGGCACTTCACCAACAGATACCATGCTGGCAGGCGAACAGTCAACGAAAATAGCCTTCAAGGGCATTCTAATGTATATAAACAGCTCTTGAGGGATGTTTTGTACTAGAGTCTACTCTGTTGGAGGTCCCAACAGGCTTCCGGCGACGGCGAAGAGGCGATGTGCAGCACGCTATGAGCACATTGGGGAATGCGTACATAGCTGTGTACATAACTGGGAAAGAGTTGAGATGTCAGAAGGTCTGATCGCAGAGCAGGTAAGGCGAAGAAGGACTTTTGCCATCATTTCCCACCCCGACGCCGGCAAGACCACGCTGACCGAGAAGCTGCTGCTGTTCTCGGGCGCGATCCAGATCGCCGGATCGGTGAAGGCGCGCAAGGCGAGCCGGCATGCGACCTCCGACTGGATGGAGATCGAGAAGCAGCGCGGCATCTCGGTCGC
>JBDTXV010000114.1:0-6707 GCA_040006015.1 Caldimonas sp. | reverse complement strand
GCGGAAGAAACCAACACCAGCGCGACGCAAGCATATACTGGATGGGCATCCAGTGGTATTGGGGTGACTGGAGCTAAGCGGATACCCCTTATAAAAATACAGTCTTTGTATGGATGCCCCGACCGCGACCCTTGCCCGGCCCGAGCCGCCCCCGGCGCGCGCGCGGCCGCTCGCGCCTGAAACGCTGCATCCGGCGCTCTGGCTCGGCCATCAGATCGGCCGCTCGGTCGAGGCGGCATTGCCGAGCGGCTTCGCCGCGCTCGATCGCGAGCTGCCCGGCGGCGGCTGGCCGCGCCGGGTGCTGACCGAACTGCTGCTCGCGCATCCGGGAATCGGCGAGATCCGGCTTCTCAGCGCCTGCCTCGTCGCGATCCAGCAGGCCGGCCGGCTCGTGATGCTGTTCGATCCGCCGGCGGCGCTGTCGGCATGGGCGCTGGCGGACCTCGGCTTCGATGTCGACCAGCTGCTGATCGTCAACACGCGCACCCGCGTCGTTCCCGGCAGCGACAGCCTGTGGGCGCTCGAGCAGTCATTGAAGAGCGGCCATGTCGGCGCCGTGCTCGCCTGGTTGCCGCCGCGGCTGCGGGCCGAGCGCCTGCGCCGGCTGCAGCTCAGCGCGCACAACCATGACGGGCCTGCGTTCGTGTTGCGCGAATCGGCGACGGCGCTGCGTCCGACCGCGACGCCGCTGCGCCTCGCGCTGCAGCCGCGCGGCGCCGATGTGCTCGAGGTCCGGATCCTGAAGCGGCGCGGGCCGCCGCTCGCGGCCGGGCTGAAGCTCGCGTTGCCGCCGGTGCTTTCGAACGCGGCGCGCCAGCGCGCGCAAGCCGGCAGCAAGCCGGAGCTGCATCCGGCCACTTTCGTCGATCTGGCGACGAGCGTCGCAGCGTCGTGAATTCCGTCGTCGTGAACGCTTGCGCGAGTCTTCCCCGTGCTCTGGATCGCATTGCATCTGCCGTCGCTGTCGCTCGAATCGTTCGCGGCGACGCTCGCCGCCGACCCGGATGAGGACGCAGCCGAAGTGCCGCTCGCGCTGATCGATGCGCAGCGCATCGTCGGCGCGAATGCGGCGGCGCAGGCGCTGGGCGTCAAGGCCGGGCTGAAGCGCGCCACCGCGCTCGCGCTGGCGCCGCAGCTGACGCTCGGTCGCGCCGACCGCGCCCGCGACGCGCAGGCGCTCGAGCCGGTCGCGCATGCCGCGCTCGCTTTCACCCCGAGCGTCGCGATCCAGCCGGCCGACTCTGCCGATGCGGCGCCGCACACGGTGCTGCTCGAGGTCGACGCGAGCCTGCGTTATTTCGGCGGGCTGCGCTCGCTGCTGCAGCGCCTGCAGGCCGCGTTGCGTCCGTTGCGGCATCGCATCCACGTCGCGACCGCGCCGACCGCGCAGGGCGCGGCATTGCTGGCGCGCCTGCACCGCCGGCTGCATTGCGCCGATCTCGTCGCGACCCGCGCCGCGCTCGATGCGGCACCGGTGTGGCTGCTCGGGCCGGGCAGCGAGCACTGGGATGCGCTGCAGGGGATGGGCTTGCGCACACTCGGCGATCTGCGCAGCCTGCCGCGCGCCGGACTGGCCCGGCGCTTCGGCGCCGCGCTGCTGAACGAGCTCGACCGGGCGCTCGGCGACGCACCCGATCCGCGGGTCGCGATCGCGTTGCCGCCGGTGTTCGAAAGCCGTCTCGAGCTGTTCGCGCGCGCCGACACGACCGAGCAGGTGCTGCACGGCGCGAGCCTGCTGCTCGCCCGGCTGGTGCTGTGGCTGACGGCGCAGCATGCGTTCGTGCGCCGCTTCACGCTGGTGATGCAGCACGAGGCGCGTTGGCGCAGCGACGGGCCGCGCAGCACCGCGCTCGAAATCGCGCTGGCCGAGCCGGCACGCGACAGCGCCCACCTGCTCGTGCTGCTGCGCGAGCGTCTGGCCCGCCTGCAGTTGCCGGCACCGACGCTCGACCTCTTGCTGCGCGCCGACGACATCGCGCGCCGCGCGGCACCGAACCACGAACTGTTCCCGACCTCGCGCAGCGAGCGCGAAGGGCTGACCCAGCTGATCGAGCGCCTGCAGGCGCGCCTCGGCGCCGAGCAGGTGCAGCGCCTGCAGCAGATCGAAGACCATCGGCCCGAATGCGGCAGCCGGATCGAGCCGGCCGGCGGCGAAGTCGCGCCGCGTCTTGCCGCGGCCCGGCCGGCAACGCCGGCGATCACGTTCCGGCGGCTGAAGACCGGCGTCAAACCGCCGCGTGCCGAATCGCCGCATGCCAATCCGGCGCGCATCGAGCTGCCGCGCACCGACCGATCGCTGCAACCGATCGACCGATCGGCGCAGCGCAGCGGCCAGGCACCGTCGCTGCGTGTCGCGGTGGTCCCGCCGCCGAAGCCGGCGCCGCGCCCGGTCTGGCTGCTGTCGCAACCCGAGCCGTTGCCGGAGCGCCGATCGCGGCCACTGCTCGGCGGCGAACCGTTGCAGCTGCTGAGCGGGCCCGAACGCATCGAGGCCGGCTGGTGGGACAGCGCGATCGCCGAGCGCGACTATTTCATCGCGCAGACCGCCGACGGCGCGCTGGTCTGGATCTACCGCGCCCGCTTGCCGCTGTCAGCCACAGGCGAGGCCCAAGGCTGGTTCATGCAGGGCCGGTTCGGCTGAGCATGTTTGAAATTGCTCGATGCCCTGCAGTGCCGCGCCGCGCCGCGCTTCAGGCGGCATGCCGAGCTGCTTTCATTTGAAGGGGTTCACTCCAGTTGCCAACCCCGATGCGAAGGAATAGGGTTTGCGAAGCGTTGTCAACGCTGCGAACCCGGGGACCTCGACGCTGCGTCGACTTGACTGCAGGACAGCGCCACCGAACACGATCGTCTCCCGGCTTCGGACGAAGTAAAAGGATGAACCGAGATTCAACCAGCCCGGAGGAGACTTCACATGGAACGAGCACAGGATCAGGCCATCGCCGAGACGGCTGAAGCGGTCGTGGGAAAGACGCCTGGAGTGAGCAGACGCGGTTTTCTGGCGACGGCCGCGGCGTCCGCGGCAGTTGTCGCTCCGGCCAGCCCGGCATGGGCGGGAACGGACAAGTTCGGACGGGACCGCGACTGGAGCGGCCACGAGCCCGTCACCTACCCTGAACCTGCATTCGAGGTGAAGGACAAACGTTTCAGCGGGCAGCAAGGCAATGCCACGTTGCAACGCATCTGGCACGGCACCGGGAACGACGCCGCGCTCTGGTGCGAAGGGCCGGTGTGGATGGGCGACTGGGGCTGTCTGCTCTGGAGCGACATCCCGAATCACCGCGTGCTGCGCTGGAGCGAGGACGACGGCCATGTCAGCGTCTATCAAACCGACTCGGGTTATTCGAACGGCCACTCCCGCGACAACCAGGGCCGGCTGATCGCAATGGAGCACGACACCCGCCGTGTGCGGCGCCGCGAATACGACGGCACATGGACCGTTCTTTGCGACAGCTACGAAGGCAAGAAGCTGAACGCCCCGAACGACGCCGCGATTCACCAGGACGGCTCGATCTACTTCACCGACCCGGGTTACGGCATCATGGGACCGTACGAAGGGCACAAGGCCGCGTTCGAGCTGCCGACCCGGGTCTATCGGATCGATCCTGGGGGCAAGGTCACGATCGCCGCGGAAGGACCGATGCGCCGCCCGAACGGGCTTTGCTTCTCGCCGGACTACAAGAAGCTCTACGTCGTCGATACCGGCGCGACCGACGGGCCCGGCAATCCCGCCAACATCATCGTCTTCGAGATGAGGGGCACGGCGCTCGCGAACCCCAAGGTCTTTGCCGATTTCGCACCGGGTTTCACCGACGGCGTTCGCTGCGATACCGACGGCAACGTCTGGTGCGGTTGGGGCTGGGGCGGCGTCGATACCAACGGCGTGCGCGTGCATCACCCTGACGGGTCGCTGCTGGCGTTCCTGCATACGCCGGAAGTCGTCGCCAACCTGTGCTTCGGCGGTACGAAGCGCAATCGTCTCTTCATGTGCGGCAGCACATCGATCTACTCGCTTCACACCAACGCGGTCGGTCACGCCCTCAGCTGAGGGCGCTGGCGGCGGTCCGTCGGGATCTACGCTGCCAGCAACTGCCTCAGCACGAACGGCAGGATCCCGCCGTGCTTGTAGTAGTCGACCTCGATCGCGGTATCGATCCGCAGCACCAGCGAGACGCGGCGTTTCGTGCCGTCGCCGCCGGTGATGACCAGCGTCGCCTCCTGCTGCGGGCGCACTTCGTGCGCGAGCTCGATGTCGAACCGCTCGTCGCCACGAATGCCGAGCGACTGCCACGAGTCGTTGTTCTTGAACTGCAGCGGCAGCACGCCCATGCCGACCAGGTTGCTGCGATGGATGCGCTCGAAGCTGCGCGCGATGACGGCCTTGATGCCGAGCAGTAGCGTGCCCTTCGCGGCCCAGTCGCGGCTCGAGCCGGTGCCGTATTCCTCGCCGCCGAAGATCACAGTCGGCGTGCCCTCGGCGATGTACTTCATCGCCGCGTCGTAGATGAACATCTTCTCGCCCGACGGCTGGAACAGCGTGACGCCGCCTTCCTCGCGCGAGCCGTCCGGGCCGGGCGGGATCATCAGGTTCTTGATGCGCACGTTCGCGAACGTGCCGCGCATCATCACTTCGTGATTGCCGCGGCGTGAGCCGTACGAATTGAAATCGGCCTTCGAGACGCCGTGCGCCTTCAGCCAGGCGCCGGCCGGCGAAGCCTCCTTGATCGAGCCGGCCGGCGAGATGTGGTCGGTCGTGATCGAGTCGCCGAAGAGGGCCATCGCGCGCGCGCCCTTGACGCCGGTGCCGGCCACTCCCGGCAGCATCGTGAAGCCGTCGAAGAACGGCGGCTTCGCGATGTAGGTCGAGGTCGGCCAGTTGTAGACCTGTCCGGTCACGCCCTTGATCTTCTCCCACAGCTTGCCCGGCGTGCTCGCGACCTTTTCGTAGTTCTGCCGATAGGCGCGGCCGTTCATCGCGTGCTTCATCAGCAGGTGGACCTCGTGGCTGGTCGGCCAGACGTCGCCCAGATAGACGTCGCGGCCGCCGTGGCCCTTGCCGAGCGGCTCGGTCATCAGGTCGCGCAGCACCGTGCCGGCGATCGCATAGGCGACGACGAGCGGCGGGCTGGCGAGGAAGTTCGCCTTCAGGTTCGGGTGGATGCGGGCTTCGAAATTGCGGTTGCCCGACAGCACCGCGGCGCAGACAAGGTCGTTCTTGCTGATCGCGTCGTTGATCTCGGGCGTCAGGTCGCCGGCGTTGCCGATGCAGGTCGTGCAGCCGTACGCGGCGAGGTTGAAGCCGAGCTTGTCGAGATACGGCAGCAAACCGGCCTTGTCGAGGTATTCGGTGACCATCCGCGAGCCGGGCGCGAGCGAGGTCTTGATGTGTCGGTCGACCGTCAGGCCGGCTTCGACCGCCTTCTTCGCGACCAGCCCGGCCGCGATCATCACGCTCGGGTTCGACGTGTTCGTGCACGACGTGATCGCCGCGATCAGCACGTCGCCGTTGCCAATCGTCATGTCGTCGACCTGTGGCTGCTCCGAGCTCGCGATGGCCTGCGCGGCGGCGAGCGTCGGCTTGTTCGAATCCATCTCGACGACCTGACGCGGCGCGCCGGGCGGAGCCGACGGCGTGCGCGGCACCGGCGCCTCGGCCGGAGTTTCGCGCACGTCCTTCGCACGCACCAGGTGGCGCGTCAGCAGATGCGCGGCCGGCTGGTTGAAGCCGTTCTCGGCCGGCGGCTTGCTGAACAGCGAGCCGAACTGTTCCTTGACATGGCCGAGCTCGATGCGATCCTGCGGGCGCCGCGGTCCCGACAGGCTCGGCGCCACACGGCCCAGGTCGAGGCGGACGACACGGGTGTAGTCGATCTGGCCGGCGACCGGGACGCCGTACATTTCCTGCGCGGTGAAATACGCCTGCAGCGCTTCGATCTCGTCGTCGGTGCGGCCGGTGCCCTTGAAGTAGTCGATCGTGCGCTCGTCGATCGGGAAGAAGCCCATCGTCGCGCCGTACTCGGGCGCCATGTTCGCGAGCGTCGCGCGGTCCGGTACGGTCAGGCACGCGGTGCCTTCGCCGAAGAACTCGACGAAGCTGCCGACGACCTTCTCGCGGCGCAGGATCTCGGTCACCGTCAGCACCAGGTCGGTCGCCGTGACGCCTTCGCGCAGCCGCCCGGTGAATTCGAAGCCGACGACGTCGGGCATCAGGAAGTAGACCGGTTGGCCGAGCATCGCGGCTTCCGCCTCGATGCCGCCGACGCCCCAGCCGACGACGCCGATGCCGTTGATCATCGTCGTGTGGCTGTCGGTGCCGACCAGCGAGTCGGGGTAGTAGGTCGCCGTCTCGCCGCGCGCCGCGGACGTCTTGTGAACACCGCGCGCCAGATACTCGAGATTGACCTGGTGGACGATGCCGAAGCCGGGCGGCACGACGCCGAACGTGTCGAACGCCTGCATCCCCCACTTCATGAACTGGTAGCGCTCGTTGTTGCGTTCGAACTCGAGCCGCATGTTCAGGTCGAGCGCGTTCTTGGTGCCGAAGTAGTCGATCATGATCGAGTGATCGACGACGAGGTCGACCGGCACCAGCGGCTCGATCGTCTTCGGGTTCTTCGCCATGTCGGCGGCGACGTTGCGCATCGCCGCGAGATCGGCGAGCAGCGGCACGCCGGTGAAATCCTGCAAGACGACGCGGGCGACGACGA
>JBDTXV010000113.1:0-6715 GCA_040006015.1 Caldimonas sp. | reverse complement strand
GCGGTCGCGCCGCCGACGCCGAGATAGCCGCGGCGCACGCGGCCGTGCTGCAGCAGTTGCGGGATCACCCAGGCCGCGATGTCGATCGCGACCGCGAAGCTGATCGACTGTGCGCCGCGGATGATCGCGGTGTTGACGCCGATCACCGCGCCGTGCGAATCGAGCAGCGGGCCGCCGGAATTGCCCGGATTCAGCGCCGCGTCGGTCTGGATCACGTCCGGAATCAGCCGGCCGGTCCCCGAGCGCATGCTGCGGCCGAGCGCGCTGACGATGCCGGCCGTCACCGTGTGCTCGAAGCCGAGCGGGTTGCCGATCGCGATCGCGATCTCGCCGCGGCGCAGCGCCGCCGAGCTGCCGAGCCCGAGCGGCGCCAGCGAGCCGCGCGAGATGCCGTCGATGCGCAGCACCGCGAGGTCGGTGTCGGGGTCGTCGCCGACCGCGCGGGCCTCGAATTCGCGGCCGTCGCTGAGCGACACGCGATGCCGCTTGCCGTGCAGCGGGCCGTGCCGGCCGGCGCGCGCGACGTGCGAATTAGTCAGCAGGTAGCCGTCGGGCGTGAAGATGAAGCCGGAGCCGTTGCCGAGCAGCGCGTCGCGATCGGCCGCATCGCCGATGACCCGCACCGACGCGACGCTCGGCCCGGCGCGTTCGACGACGCCCGCCACGGTCTGCGAATAGGCGTCGAGAAGAAAGGCGTCGGTCGCACCCATATGCAAGTTCCTGTCTGGACATCTGGGAGCGCGGCCGCGGCCTTTCAAGGCCGGGCACACGCGTTGCTAGCGGGCAGATGGGGAGGTATCGCAGTGGAAGAAACCGTTGTGCGCTTGCGCGGGCGCGCGCTGCCGGGCGCAAGGCGGACGCGTTTCGTTGCAGAGGTTCACATGCGTTGACTCGCTTGAAGTCAACTCACGCGCCGCGAATTCCGTTATCTATTGCGGCGGCGGCAAAGGCCGTCGTCTCAATTTGCTGCCGGCATTGCCGATTCTTCGAATGCGACTCGACCCGACAAGACGACGATCCATGAAGCAAGTGGAATATTGGCGCTGGCGCTACCGCGATCCGCAGACCGGCCGCATCTGCCGGACCATGTTCCAGCTGACCGCGGAAGAGGCCGCGAAATATCCGGAAGCCGAACGCATCGCCGGCAGCATGCTGCTGCGTGAGGTCGACGAGGTCGAGTTCGCCGACACGACCCCACGCATCTTCCGATCGGTGATTTCCGAGTAAGTCGCCACCACCGGCGCGGTTTCCGTGTCTCCCGAACACCGCACGCCGCCCGCGCAATCGGGAGCGCGTCCGTCTCAAAGGCACGACGCCGAAACCGGTCCGTTCGACGCACCGGAGGCCCGCGGGCGCGAACGTTGCTACAGTCGCGGAAATGCGAACACTGCACACCGATTCCTCTCCCTTCAGCCACCGGGTCACGCCGCGCTGCTGGTGTCGCGCGGCGGCACAAAAAGGCGGAGGCTCATTTGCTGGTTGACTTGACGAAGCGATTGCGCCGTCTCGCCGGCGTTTTTGCGTCGCGCGCCGGCTCCGGGTTGATCGAGCGTCGCGATCCCGCGTCGCTGCGCCGGCCCGAGGTCGAGAGCGACCGGGTGCTGATGCCGGTGACCTTGAAGTGGCTCGAATTGCTGCCCGAATATGCACGGCCGACGCTCTTCTGCGAGCGCTTTCCGCGCATCGTGAATCAGTTCGCGACGGTCTGGGCCGACCGCAAGCTGTGCAAGCTGTATTTCGAGACGCTGATGGGCGACGACCGCGGCGGCCGCACCGGCTTCGGTCCCGACGTGCGCAAGGAGATCGTGCGCCTGCGGGTGTTCTACGAAACGACGATGAGCGACGCCAGCGCCGAGCAGGACTGGAAGCAGCGCGTCGCGGCGACGCCGATCGGCCGTGCGGTCGCCGAAGGCCAGCATACGAACTCGCGCTTCTGACGATGGCGACCTTGCCCGGTCTTCCGCAGACCGACGACCCCGAGCCCGATGCGCTCCCGGTCGAGCCCGACGACGGGACGACGATCCCCGGCCTGCCCGACGAGCCGAAGGGGATTCCCGGCGAACGTCCGCCGGTGTGAGCGCGGCGCGCACCGCGCCGGCGCGGTCGGTTCCGGCGCTGCGCGAGAGCATTGAGCCGCCGGTGCCGGATGCACGGCCGGCCTACCAGAAGTACGCGGTCGCGGTCCGGCCGAGTCCGATCGACGGGCTCGGCGTGTTCGCCGCCGAGCCCGTCGCAGAGAGGCGCAAGATCGGCGAGGTGCGCGGCCAGTCGATGAGCGTCGCCGATGCGCGGATCCGCGCGACGCGCCAGGAGCGGATCATGATCGTCGAGGTCTCGCAGCGGCGCGCGATCGACTTCTCGCGCTCGTCGGACCCGATGCGCTACACGAACCATTCGTGCGCGCCGAACGCGCGCCTGTCGATCCGCCAGGGCCGGGTCGAGTTCTATGCGCTGCGGCCGATCCCGGTCGGCGCAGAGATCACCGTCGACTACGGCGAGACCCATCACGAAGGCCGGCTCGCGTGCCGCTGCGGCGCGACCGGCTGCGTCGGGCGGCTGTGACGCCCGCACCGATCGAGGTCGGTTGGTTCTGAATATCATCGCGCGACCGCCGCGTTCCATCCGAGCATCACGCTCGCGCCGACGCTCGGCACCGAGAGCCGCGCGCTCGCGAGCGTGTTCGATGCGCCGGGCCTGCTGTGGTCGGTCGGCGTTTCGCTGACGCAGCCGCTGTTCGACGCCGGCCGGCTGAAAGCGAACGTCGATTTCGCGCGGGGCCGGCTACGACGCGACGGTCGCGACCTATCGCCGCGTCGTGCCGACCGCGATGCCGGAGGTCGAGGACGGCATCGGCGTCGCCGCGCTCGAAAGCGCGGTGGGGGAGGCCGGCACCGCGGTCGCGTCGGCGCGGCGCGTGCTCGAGATGGCGACTGCGCGCTACGAAGGCGTTGTTCCTGGTCAAGGCGCTCGCGGGCGGCTGTGACGCCCGCACCGATCGAGGTCGGTTGGCGCTCGGCGGCGACTGGGACGCGACGCGCCTCGCGACGAACGGCCCCGAACAGCGGGGCCGCTGACGCTGGCCCCCTTGAAACTCGCGCAGCGGGCCCAAAACTGGGATTCAACGCACTACCGCTCGCTGCTCAGAGGAAGAATCCCATGTCCGCGCCGCAACTCGCCTCCGTCAGGTCCCGTCTCGAGAACGTCATCGCGTTGGCGCGCCTGCTCGAACGGGTCGAACGCAGCCCGGTCGCGCCCGATGCGGAGCAGTACCGCGCGCTGGTGCGCCAGCTCGGCGCCGCGCTCGAAGCCGATCTGCCCGACGACGCGCTGCAGGCAGTGCTCGGCGCGCATCCTGCCGCGGCCGAGATCTACGAGAACCTGCACTACGAGAAGTCCGGCCTTTCGCGCTCGTCGCTCGAACGCTCGATCGCGACCGAAATGCTGACGAGCCAGGCGCTGCACCGGATCGCGCAGGGCGCGAAACCGAAGGCCTGAGGCGCGCCGGCGACGCGATCGGTGTTCGCTGCGCCGGCTCGCAGACGTCGCCTGCGCCGCGCTTCCGGGTGGCGGAAGCGTGCGAGCGGCGGGATCGTTCTCGTTGCTCTATGGATCGTGCGCGTTCAGCGCGGGCGCGCGCAAGCCACGTCGTATTGCGAGACGCTGGCGGTGTTGCGCGAGTTCTGCGGCTGCTCGCCGGCATAGACCGTCCCGGCTTTCCCGTCGGGATTGAAGGCCGAGCCGGGCGCCGTCGCCGAGTTGCCCGGCGTGTTCGGAGTCGTCTCGCAGCTCTTGTTCGGTTGTCCGGTGCGGGCGGGGCCGAGCGTCGTCGGTTGCATCCGATGCGCAGTCGACGGGTTCGTCTGCAACGCGTGAGCCGCGCCGGCCGGGTGGTTCGCATTGCCCGCAAGCGCAGCGGCGCCGATGACGAGCGGCAGGGCGCCGAGCGTGGCACGGGTGAAGATGGAGGATCTCATCGGGTACTCCTTGATCCGTATGCGCCGTGCGCGGCACGGCAGCGGGACGCTCACCTCGCGGGCACGGGCCCGTGACGATGGCCACCTGGCAGATCCCCGCCGCTGCGGCGCGACGCCGAACCGGCCGGTGCCCGCGGGTCGGCAGGGATCTCGCCATTGATTACGTTACTTCGTCGCCTGACGCTTCGCAACCCCGGCGCAGCGTGCGCGGCGCGTCCGTTCGCAGCGGTCAGATCCTCGCCGGCAGCACCGTGCCGCGGCATTCGCCGAAGCCGATCCGGCGAAAGCCGTCGCGCTTGCAGAAGCCGCGCAGGATCACCGTATCGCCGTCTTCGAGAAAGGTCCGCTCTTCGCCGTTCGACAGGCGGATCGGTTGCTTGCCGCCTTGCGTCAGCTCGAGCAGCGAGCCGCCCTGGCCGGGGCGGGCGCCCGACAGCGTGCCCGTGCCGAACAGGTCGCCGTTCGCGAGGTTGCAGCCGTTGACCGTGTGATGCGCGACCAGTTGCGCCGCGGTCCAGTAGCCGTCGGTGTAGTTCGAGCGGCTGAGCCGGTCGCCGGCATGTCCGGCGGCCTGCATCGCGTGCGTCTGCAGCCAGACCTCGAGCTCGATGTCGATCGCGCCATGTGCGCGGTTTTCGGCCGAGTCGAGATACAGCAACGGCTCGGGCTCGCCGGCGGCGCGCGCGAACGGCTTGCGGAACGGCGCGAGCGCCTCCATCGTGATGACCCACGGCGACAGCGTGCTCGCGAAGTTCTTCGCGAGGAACGGCCCGAGCGGCTGGTACTCCCAGGCCTGGACGTCGCGCGCGCTCCAGTCGTTGAACAGCGTGACGCCGAACAGATGCTCTTCGGCGCTGGCGATCGGGATCGGCTCGCCCTGCGCATTCGGCCGGCCGATGATCAGGCCGAGCTCGAGCTCGTAGTCGAGGCGCCCGGTCGGACCGACCTCCGGGTGCGAATCGTCGGCGCCGCGGCGCTGCGCGACCGGACGCCGGAAGCTGCTCGGGCTGACGTTGATCGACGACGCGCGGCCGTGATAGCCGATCGGCACCCATTTGTAGTTCGGCAGCAGCGGATTGTCGGGCCGGAACAGCTTGCCGACCGCGGTCGCGTGATGGATGCCGACATAGAAGTCGGTGTAGTCGCCGATCCGGCACGGCAGCCCGAGCGTCACGCGCGACTGCGCGACCAGCGCGGCGCGGAACACGTCTTCGGTCGCGCTGCCGCGGGCGAGGCCGTTGCTGATCGCCGCGCGCAACGCGGCGCGGGCATCGGTCGACAGCTGCATCAGCCGGTTGATGTCGTACGTGTCGATCAGGCGCGCGCGGCGCAGGTCGAGGACCTGGTCGCCGATCGCGACGCCGATGCGCCAGTCCATGTCGTCGGCGCTGCGGAAGCGGCCGAACGGCAGGTTCTGGATCGGGAAGTCGGTCGCCGGATCGTTGGCCGAATCGAGCCAGCTCTCCAGCGCCGGATCGTGGCTGTCGTCGGTGCGCGCGGTCATCGTTTGCCCGGATCGAAGTGCTTCTTCAGGCCCTGCCAGCAGCGGAAATAGTCATCCTGCAGCTCGGCCGATTCGAGCGCGTGCCGGGTCGGCCGCAGCACGAAGCGGGTTTCGAACATGAACGCCATCGTGTCTTTGATCACGTCGGGCTTCGACAAATCGGCGCGGCTCGCGCGCTCGAACGTCTCGGCATCGGGCCCGTGCCCGCTCATGCTGTTGTGCAGGCTCGCGCCGCCGGGCATGAAGCCCTCGGCCTTCGCGTCGTAGGCGCCGTGCACGAGGCCCATGAACTCGCTCGCGACGTTGCGATGGAACCAGGGCGGCCGGAACGTGTCCTGCATCGCGAGGATGCGCGGCGGGAAGATCACGAAATCGAGATTGCTGACGCCGGGCGTGTCGGACGCGCTGTGCAGCACCAGGAAGATCGACGGGTCCGGATGGTCGTGGCTGATCGAGCCGATCGCGTTGAAGCGGCGCAGGTCGTACTTGTACGGCGCGCAGTTGCCGTGCCACGCGACGACGTCGAGCGGCGAGTGGTCCATCCGCGCGGACCACAGATGACCCATGAACTTGGCGACCAGCTCGTGCGGCGCGTCGACGTCTTCGTAGGCCGCGACCGGCGTCAGGAAGTCGCGCGGATTGGCGAGGCCGTTCGAGCCGATCGGACCGCGCTCCGGCAGGCGCAGGTTCGCGCCGTGGTTCTCGCAGATGTAGCCGCGCGCCGCGCCGTCGGGCAGCTCGACCCGGAAACGCATTCCGCGCGGCACGACGACGATCTCCTGCGGCTCGGCATCGATCACGCCGAGCTCGGTGACGAAGCGCAGGCGCCCGTGCTGCGGCACGACCAGCAGCTCGCCGTCGGCGCTGTAGAAGACGCGCCGCTCCATCGAGCGGTTCGCGGCATAGAGGTGCACCGCGGCGCCGCTCTGCGCGTGCGGGTCGCCGTTGCCGGCCATCGTCACGATGCCGTCGACGAAGTCGGTCGGTGTCGTCGGCATCGGCAGCGGGTTCCAGCGCAGCTGGTTCGGCGGCGTCTCGACCGCGTCGAACGTGCCGACGATGCGGCCGTCGTCGATGCGCACGAACGGCGTGTGCATCGCCGCCGGCCGGATCCGGTACAGCCACGAGCGCCGGTTGTCGGCGCGCGGCGCGGTGAACGCGGTGCCGCTGAACTGCTCGGCGTACAGGCCGTACGGGCAGCGCTGCGGCGAGTTGCGGCCGACCGGCAGCGCGCCTT
>JBDTXV010000112.1:0-6783 GCA_040006015.1 Caldimonas sp. | reverse complement strand
TCTGGACGCCGAAGGACGCGCAGGCCTGGGATTGCTACGGCGAGACGTTCACGGCGCTGCGCTACCAGTACCTCGCAGACCTCGAAGTGATGGCGCGTTGCGACATCCACGGTCGGGAAAAGGTGCTGCCCGGACGCTACCTCTTCACCTGCGCCCCGGTCGGCGACTCCTTCAGCATGTATCCGGAGCAGGCGAAGGAATTTTCGTGGGTCGCGTTGCACAACGGTCGTCTGTGCGTGTTGCCGACGAACCATCTCGTCTTCGCCGAGCAGTCCCACACCAACAACTGGTCGATGGAATTCCCGAAGGACATGCGGCGCCAGAACGAGATCTATCGCTGCGAATCGATCGGGATCGCCGACGAAGCGAATGCGCCGAGCGATGAGAGCCGGAACGAGCCGCAGGACAAAGGGCCGGGCCCTTCGACGCCCGATCTGCGCGTCGCCTGAGAAAGAGACGCGCGTCACACGGTGTGCGAATAGACGATGAATCCTTCGTGCTCCGCGACCTGGTCGTACAACCGCCTGCCGGCAACGTTGGTCTCGTGCGTCTGCCAGTAAACGCGCTGCAGCCCCTCTTCCCGAACACGCGCGTAGACCCCTTCGATCAAGGCCCGTCCGACGCCTTGCCCGCGTGCATCGGGCAGCGTGAAGAGATCCTGCAGGTAGCAGGTCAGGCCGATGCGGGTGGTGCTGCGGTGAAACAGGAAGTGCGTCAGGCCGAGCAGGCTGCCGCCGCGGTCCGCAACCAACGCGAACACCGGCTCTCGCGGGTCGAAGAAACGTTGCCACGTGGTCCGCGTGACCTCTTCCGGCAGCGCCGTGTCTCCGGCGCGCCCGTAGAACGCGTTGTAGCCGTCCCAGAGCGGCTTCCAGGCGGCGAAATCGTCTGGCTCGACAGGACGGACGACGACCGGATTCATCGATGGGCGCCCCGGTCGGTGACTGGTGGCCAAGGGCGGAATCGAACCACCGACATGCGGATTTTCAATGTTGGTTTCATGCTTTCTCGACGCTTCTCGCATGTCCCTAATTCGTTGATTCCTTGAGATAGTTGTACTTCGCGCGACCCGCCCAGTTCCTCGGCGCTACCGCGTGCGTGTTGCGTAGACTTCCCTTGCCAGATTACACAGGAACTGCCGGTCCGGCGGTGCCTTCATCCCGTCCACCGGGCGATCTTGAGCATCGATCGGGCGATCGACTATCTCGCCTTGCAGCGGATGGCTCAGGCCGCGCCTTCCGAGAAGGCGCAGGAGAGCCTCCCCGCGTCGCTCCGTGCCTGCAGGAGGCACGCGCGGCTCGATCAGTCGAACCGGTATTGCAGTCCCGCCGAAAAACTGCGCGGCGCGCCGCGACCGAGAAACTGCTCGGCGCGCGGGTTGACGCCGTCGAACGTGCCGCCTTTGCCGGTGAAGACATTGGTGCCGAGGACGCCGAAGTTCGCGTAGCGGCGATTCAGGACGTTGTCGACGCGCCCGTAGAAATCGAGCTGGGGCGAGCCGCGGTAGCGCGTGTCGAGATTCAGCCGCGCATAGCCGGGGATGCGTCCATGGCCATCGAGGTTGTTCTCGTCCCCGCGCGCCTGGATCGCGCTCGCGTACACGGCGTTCGCGCCGATGCTCCAAGCGGCGCTCGCATCGAGCTCGGCCCGCAGCTTCAAGGTCTGGCGCGCAATGCCCGGGATGCGGTTGCCGCGCCGCACGACGATCGCACCGTTCGCATCGGCGCTCGAGTTGCTCGGGCTGTTTTCGACGAAGCCGGTGCGATAGGTCGCATCGATCAGGTCGTAGCGCAGCGTCAACGCGAGCGCGGATGCGAGTCGCGTGGTGGCGCCGAGCTCCAGCCCCTGCCGGCGCGTCGTGCCGACGTTCTGGAAATATCCGGCGTTGACGGCGACGGCGTCGCTACCGATGAACTGCAGGTCGTCGTGCAGGTCGGTGCGAAACAGCGCGGCGCTCCAGGTCGACTCGGCGCCGAGCTTGCCGCGCGCGCCGAGTTCGATCGTCTTCGAGACGACTTTCTTCAGTGGCGGATCGGCGAGAAAGCTGTTCGGCAGCTTGCACGGCGCGTCCGGATCCGCGCAGGTCAGCTCGATCGCGGTCGGCGCGCGCATGCCCTCGTTGTAGCTCGCATAGGCCGTCAACCTCGGGTTCGGGTTGAAGACGAGTCCGACCGCGGGATTGAAGCGCGTGAAGCGGTGCGCTCCGTCGAGCTTCGGCTCGCTGCCGCTGCGATCGGCGATGCGCAGGTCCGCGCGGTTATGGCGCCCGGCCAGCGTCAGGGTCCAGCGCTCGCCGAGGTTCAGCGTGTCCGAGGCATAGGCGCCGAGGTAGCGCGTCGTCGAATCGGAATCGGTGTCGGGCACGAACTCGCCGCTGCCGATGGTGCCGCGATCGGTCGCGAAGCGCGCGTCCTGCGTGCTGCGCCGAAAGCGCACACGGCCCTCGTCGACGCCGAGTCCGAGCGCGAGCTTGTTGCCGAGCCCGCCGAGCTTGTCGCTCCACGTCAGCTGGACTCCGGCGCCGCGGCCGCCCTGCCGGATCGACACCGCGTCGATCGTGGCTTCGGCCGCGGCACCGGAGGCATCGTTGACGTTGCTGCTCAGGTTGCGGTTGCGAAAGCTGCGCAGGTAGGCGTTGCCGCTCAGCAGCCAGCTCTCGGCCAGCGCCTGGCTGCCTTTGAAGGCGACGAACAGCATGCGGTTGAAGTTGGTGTCAGGGTACGTGTAAGACTGACGCGGGTCGTCGAAGCTCGCCGGCAGCGTCTGCGCGCCTTCGAGCCGGTTGCTCGCGGCGCTGACGCTCAGGTCCACGTCGGTCCGGTCGTCCTGCCAGCCGACCTTCGCGAAAAGCTGGCGGATGTGGCTGCGGTTGTGCAGTGCCCAGCCGCGGTCGACGGCGTCGTTCGCGGTCGCGAACCAATCCCACGGCCCGCGCGTGCCGCCGGCGTCGAGGACGAGGGCGCGACGGCCGAAAGAACCCACGCTCGGGTGCGCCCCGAAGCCCGGCTTGTCCGGAAATTCGGTCGCGCCGCTCTTCGTGTAGACCGCGACCGCACCGCCGAGCGTGTTGAGCCCGAACGCTGGATTCGAGCCGGGGAGCAGCTGAATGCTCGAGATCGCAGACTGCGGGATCAGATCCCAGTTGACGCTGTCGCCGAACGGTTCGTTGACCCGCACGCCGTCGAAGAAGACCGAGACGCCCTGCGGAGTGCCGAGCAGGGGCGAGGCGCTGAAGCCGCGAATGGTGACATCGGGCTGATACGGGTTGCCCTGTGCCGCATTCAGGCCGACGCCGCCGGCGTTCTGCTCGAGAAAATCGGTGAGGTTGGCGGCGCCCTGACGACGCAGGTCACGGCTGGTGAAGATCTGCGCGTTGGCCGGAAGGTCGCGCAGCGCGATGCCGGAGCCCGGCAGCGGCGTGGTGCCGACGATCCCGACTTGCGGTAGTTCGAGCACTTCGGCCGGGTTTTCTGCGCGACTCGAAGCTGGGAACAGGGCACTGCAAAGGGCCGTGCAGACCGCAATGAGGGATGACGCGAACGCAAGCGTCGAGCGCCGGCGCATCGGTGCTTTCACGACCAGCCGGCTGACCCGCTGTTCAACGGATCGTGACTCCCCATGGCAGCTTGCCGACCGCGATGTCGGCGCTGCGCACGCCGCCTTCGGTGTCGATCACCGAGACGCTGCCCGAGCGCCCGCATGCGACGTAGAGCTTCCTGCCGTCGGGCGTGAGCGCCATGTTCCAGGGCCGCTGGCCGACCGCGATCGTCGCGGTCACGGTGTTGCTGGCCGCGTCGATCACCGACACGCTCGCGTCACCGCCGTTCGAGACGTAGATCTGCTTGCCGTTCGGATGCACCGCAATGCCGTTGCTGCGCAGGCCCGCCTTGATGCGCGTCACGACGCTGAATGCAACTGCATCGATGACGTAGAGCTCGTCGGCGTTTTCGGCGGCGACGTAAGCGCGCTTGCCGTCGGGCGAGAAGCCGATGCCGCGCGGGCGCGCACCGACCGGGATCTGCGCGACCTGCATGCGCCGCGCGACGTCGATCACGTCGACTGCCTCGCCTTCCTCTGCGCTGACGAAGACGTGTTTGCCGTCGGGCGAAAAGACGGCGTGCTCAGGGTTCTTGCCGCGCACGCGCACGACGTACGCCTTCTTGTTCGTCGCGGTGTCGACGAAGGCGATGTCGTTGGTCTCCTCGACCGCGACGACGACCCAGCGCCCGTCGGGAGAAATGCCGACGCCTTCGGGCGATTCGCCGAGCGCGATCGTCCCGGCGAGCTTGCGTTCGGCGAGGTCGATCATCACGAGCCGATTGTTGGGCTGATCGCTGACATAGGCGCGCTTGCCGTCGGCGCCGACGACGATGCCGCGCGGCTTCTTGCCGGCGGCGATTTCGGCGACGACCTGGTCGCTCGCGGTGTCGATCACGCTGACGCTGCCTGAGCCCTCGTTCGGCACGTAGGCGAACGGTGCCGCCCACACGTTCCACGGCAGCATGAATGAGAGGCCGAGCGTGGCGAGTCTGGAGGTCATCATGATGAGGTTCGTCGACGAGGAGTGGACGTGGCGAGGCGACTCGGCGGCCCGGGATCGCTGCGTCCGGGCAGCATACGTGCGAATACGCCGTCGTGGTCGATCAGCGCATGCTTCAGTGCCACGATCACATGACCGGCGATCAGGATGCAGAACACGAAAGCGGTCGCGATGTGCAGGCCGTTGAAGATCGCATAGACCTGTGGCAGGTCGGGACCCCAGGGCCTTAGCGTGGTGCCGAAGAACTTGATGCCGTGCTTGCTGAAGTTCGATGCGGTGTAACCGGCGAGCGGCATCAGGACCATGCACGCATAAAGCGCGCGATGGCCGATCATCGCGGCGCGGCGCTGCCACGCCGGCATCGTCCCGGGCCACGCGAGAGGGCGGTGCAGCACGCGCCAGGCTAGCCGCACGACGATCAGCAGGCCGAGGACGATGCCGATCGACTTGTGCAGGTTGATCACGCCGGCGCGCGCCGGCGTGCCGCGCGGCGCGATCTCGTCGAGCAGGAAGCCGAAGGAGATCTGACCGAGCAGCGCGAAGCCGATCAGCCAATGCAGCGCGATCGCGACCGGCCCGTAACTGCGTTCCTCGTCGCCCGTCATGCCGTGCTCACGTTCGATGCGGCCTGCTCGCCATGCCGCACCGGCATCGGTTCAAGTTCGACGCGGTCAACGCGGCGACGCCAGCGCCTGCACCGTCGCGGACTGACCGGCTTGGCGGGCAATCTCGAACGCGCTCAAACCGCGGTCGTCGCGCGCATCGGCGTCGGCGCCGCGCGCCAGCAGCAAGCGCACGGCATCGGCGTGGCCCTGCCCCGCGGCCCACATCAGCATCGTCAGCCGATGATCGTAAGCGGCGTTGACGTCGACACCGGCTTTCAGCAATGCGTCGAGGACGCCGGGGTGGCCCTGCCCGGCCGCGTAAACGGCAGCGGTCTTGTTCATGCGATCGACCGGGTCGGTGCGCGCGCCGGCCGCGAGCAGCCGCTCGACGATCGCCGCATGGCCGTTGTAGCTCGCGGCCATCAGCGGCGTCACCTTCTCCAGCGAAGCGAGCTCGATGTCGGCCCGCGCCGCGAGCAGGCGATCGACCAGCTTCAGATTGCCCTTCTCGGCGGCGATCAGTAACGGCGTCTTGCCGAGACGGTTGCGTGAATCGGGCACCGCTCCCTGGCTCAACACACGCTCGACCAGCGCCATGTCGCCTTCGCGGGCGCCGACCAGCAACTGCGCGTTGAGGGTGAGGTTGCTCGCAGCCTGGGCCGAAGCCTGGATCGGCTGCAGACACAGCAGCGCCAGCACGATGAGCAGCCACGGCTTGCCGGGCGATCGAAGAATCGGGGTCACGAAAACACCTATGAGGTACGGTAGTCAAGAACCGTTGAAAGGGTTCCCTTTTAGCGCGATTGTGAATATTCTTGGAGGGGGCAAACGCGTGCCCGACTTCGGTCAGCTCCGGTATCTCGCCGTTCGCTGACCTCGGCCGAGTCGCCAACTGATCCTGCCCCGGGACGCACCTGCGTCCATGGCGAATCCAATATCAACGACAAAACCCAGAGGAGACATCGAATGCATCGCAACCTTCAAATGCCACGCCGGCTGCGCGTCGCCGCGGTAACAGCAGCGCTGGGCGCGCTGGCTGCCGGCGCATACGCGCAGGCCGAGATCGCGGGTCAGGCTGCGGCCACCGGTTCACCGGTTCCGAAGTCGGTGTCGGTCCCGCAAGCCAAGCTCGACGCCGCGGACAAGGACGCGGCGAATTTCCTGCACTCGAACATGAACTATGCGCAGACCCGGTACTACCCGGCCACGCAGATCAATACGACCAATGTCGCCAAGTTGAAACCGGCCTTCATCTTCCAGACCGAAGTGGTCGAGTCGATGGAAACGGCGCCGATCGTCGTCGACGGCATCATGTACGCGACGACCTCGTACAACCATGTGTATGCGCTCGATGCGGCGACCGGCAAGGAGTTCTGGCATTACAAGCACAAGATGGCGGCGGTGACGACGTACTGCTGCGGCCCGAACAACCGAGGCGTCGCGATCATGGGCGACCGGCTGTACATGGGCACGCTCGACGCCAAGCTGATATCGCTCGACGCGAAGACCGGCAAGGTGCTGTGGTCGACGCAGATCGCCGACCCCGAGCTCGGCTACTCGGACACGATGGCGCCGGTGGCCGTCAACGGCAAGGTGCTGATCGGCACGAACGGCGGCGAGTACGGCGTGCGCGGCTTC
>JBDTXV010000111.1:0-6836 GCA_040006015.1 Caldimonas sp. | reverse complement strand
GAACTGCACGCCCTGGTTCTGGCCGATCGGCCGGCCGAAGACGATGCGCTCGCCGGCGTATTTCGTGACCCGGTCGATGAACCAGTAGCCGTCGCCGATGCACTCGGCGGCGATCAGCGTGCGCTCGGCGTTCAGGCCGTCGAGGATGTACTTGAAGCCGCGGCCTTCGTCGCCGATCAGGTTCTCTTCGGGAATCTCGAGGTCGTCGAAGAACAGCTCGTTGGTCTCGTGATTGACGAGGTTCGGGATCGGCCGCACCGTGAGTCCGTTGCCGATCGCGTGATGCAGGTCGACGATGAAGATCGACATGCCCTCCGATTTCTTCGCGACCTCGGCGAGCGGCGTCGTCCGCGCGAGCAGGATCATCAGGTCGGAGTGCTGCACGCGCGAGATCCAGACCTTCTGGCCGTTGACGACATAGCGGCCGTCCCTCCTGACCGCCGTCGTCTTGATCTTCGTCGTGTCGGTGCCGGTCGTCGGCTCGGTGACGGCCATCGACTGGATGCGCAGCTTGCCGGCGGCGATCTCGGGCAGGTACTTGTCTTTCTGCGCCGGGCTGCCGTTGCGCAGCAGCGTGCTCATGTTGTACATCTGGCCGTGCACCGCGCCGGCGTTGCCGCCCGAGCGGTTGATCTCCTCCATGATCACCGTCGCCGCGGTCAGACCGAGCCCGGCGCCGCCGTACTCTTCCGGAATCATCGCGGCGAGCCAGCCCGCCGCCATCAGCGCGTCGACGAACTTCTCCGGATAGGCGCGCTGCGCGTCGACCGTGCGGAAGTATTCGTCCGGGAACTGGCCGCACAGCTGGCGCACGGCCTCGCGGATTTCCCGGTGCGGATCGGCGTTCTCGATCATCAGAAGATCAACCCGAGCGATGGCCCGGCGCGCAGCGAGAGCAGTGCCTGCTCGCTTCAGCCCTGGATTGAAGGCCTGGACTGAAGGCCTCTCTTATTTTTTCGGCGCGGACTTCGCGGTCGAGGTCGTCGGAACCATGATGTGGGCATAAGGAGTTCCTTTCCACATCACCCAGGGACCGCCCTTCGTCCAATCGGTCGGATACGCGTCGAGCTGACCGGCGTCCGGCGGCAGCAGCATGATGTGCGGACCACTGACGACCCAATGATTGTCGGCGGTCGCCTTCGTCGCATACGGATCCGTATTGCTCGCGCCCTTGTCGCCCTTGAGCATGTAGGCCACGCCGAGCCCGCTCCGCTTCGGCGGATCCTTCTTGTTCATCCATGCGTCACCCCAGACCTGCCATTCCTTGTCGAGGCACATCGAGTCGCCGACCAGATCGAGCATGCACATCCAGCCGTTGCCGCCACTGCGCAGTTCCTTCATCTTGCCGTCGGCACCCATCCCGACGACCGCTGCATTGCGACCGATGTCCGGCGGCGCGGCACTCGTCGCCTTCGCGATGACTGCTGCGTCGGATTTGCCGGCGCCGGCCATGGCCTTGTGGCCGGACTTGTCCTCGGCCCACGCAATGGCGACCGGAAGCGTGAGTGCCGCGCAAAGCAGTTTGACGGTTTTTCGCATGATGACTCTCCGAGGCGTGCCGCTGCAAAAACAGGGGCGGAGCAACGCGAGCCTAGTAGCCGGGCGGTGCCTTGTCAAACGTCGACTTCGCAGCGGGGCCCTGCATAGCAAAGCTCTGCGCCACGCGCCGCGACCTTTGCGTTCGCGCGGGTCGCCGTTGTCGATCATCGAAGGCTCTTGGAGTCGGTTCGTCGACGCGCGACCGGTAGAGGTGGGAGCGGCACGGGCCGGGCCTCGATCAACATCCGGTGCAGATGCTGCGCGGCGCTGCCGAGCGAGCGGTCGCGCCGCGTCACGACGAAGATGCGGCGCACCAGTCCCGGCGCCGCGAGCGGCCGCGTCACGAGCGACGCGTGCTCGAAATGGAACAGCGTCAGCGTCGGCACGATCGTGACGCCGAGGCCGGCGCGAACCATCCCGGCGACGGTGCTGAGCTGGTCGAGCTCCATCATCGTGCGCAGCTGCGTCGGGTAGAGCGCGGCTTCGACGTATTGACGCACGCTGCTCGACCTCGACAGCTGAACGATCGGATGCGGCCCGAGCGCCTCGAGCGTCAGCGCTCCGGTGCCCTTCGCGAGCGGATGGTCGCGCCGGCAGACGAGGTGGAATCGATCGCTGCAAAAGACCTCGGTGCTCAGCTCGGGGGACTCGGCCCGCGTCGACGCGAGCGCGAAATCGGCGCGGCCGCTCCGGACCCTCTCGACGCACGCTTCCGACAGCACGTCGGCGACATCGAGCTCGACATGCGGGTTCTCGGCATGGAACGCGGCCAGCAGCGGCGGCAGCCAGCCGGCCGCGAGTGCGGGCAGCACCGCGATCGAGACGCGGCCGCGGCGGCGCGCGGTGTGGTCGCCGAGATCGGCCAGCGCATCGTCGGCGGCCTGCAGGATGCGCCGCGCCGACTCGACGAAGACGCGGCCCTCGACGGTCAGCTCGACGCTGCGCGTCGTGCGATCGAAGAGACGCGCGCCGACGCTCTCCTCGAGCGCGCGGATCAGCGCCGAGAACGCCGGCTGCGACAGATGCGTCGCCGCCGCGGCGCGCGTAAAGCTGCGCACTTCGGCGAGCGTGACGAATGCGACCAGTTCGCGCGTCGACAGATTGATCGGCATTTCAGCTGAATCTATCCGAACTTTCGAATTCACGCGGACTCGCGGCCTGCCTACAGTCGTGCCCATGACGCCGCCGCGCCCCGCCGATCCGAAGCTGCTGCGCATCGGCTGCGCGGCCGGCTTCTCGGGCGACCGCACCGATGCGGCCGGCCCGGTCGTCGACGCGTTGATCGCGTCGGGCGGACCTGCGGTGCTGATCTTCGAGACGCTCGCCGAGCGCACGCTGGCGCTCGCGCAGATCGCGCGCCGCACCGATCCGGAAGGCGGCTACGAGCCGCTGCTGGTCGACCTGCTCGCACCGGTGCTCGGCCGCTGCCTCGCGCACGACATCCGCATCGTCAGCAACTTCGGCGCCGCGAATCCGCGCGGAGCAGCCCGGCGCATCGCCGCGCTGGCGCGCGAGCTCGCGCTGCCGGATCCGCGGATCGCGGTGGTCGAGGGTGACGACGTCTCGGGCACGGACCATCGGGGCGCCCTCGATGCGCTGCTCGGCGACGCGATCGCCGGTCGCGAGATCGTCAGTGCGAACGCCTACCTCGGCGCGCAGGCGATCGCCGCGGCGCTCGTCGACGGCGCGCAGATCGTCGTCTGCGGGCGCGTCGCCGATCCGTCGCTCGCGGTCGGCCCGGCGCTGGCCCACTACGGCTGGGCCGCCGACGACTGGGATCGTCTCGCGCGGGCGACGATGGCCGGCCATCTGCTCGAATGCGGCGCGCAGGTCACCGGCGGCTATTACGCCGATCCCGGCGTGAAGGACGTCCCCGGGATGAGCCGCCTCGGCTACCCGATCGCCGAGATCGATGCCGACGGCCACTGCACGATCGGCAAGCCGGCCGGCAGCGGCGGCCTGATCGACGAACACACGGTCAAGGAACAGCTGCTCTACGAACTGCACGACCCGGCGGCCTATCTGACTCCCGACGTCGTCGCCGACATCAGCGCCGCGCGCGTGATCGACCTCGGCGGAGACCGGGTCCGGCTCGAGGGCGTGCGCGGCCACCCGCGCACTCCGACGCTGAAGGTCAACGTCTGCATCGCGACCGGCTGGCTCGCCGAGGGCGAGATCTCGTATGCCGGCGTGCGCGCCGAAGCGCGCGCGCGCCTCGCCGCCGCGACGCTGCGCGAGCGCCTCGCCGGGCTGGGCCCGCTGCGCACCGACCTGATCGGCGTCGTCAGCGCGTTCGCCGACGACGCCGGCCGCCGGCTCGCCGAGACCGCGCCGGGCGACGCGCGCGACGTGCGCCTGCGCGTCGCGCTGCGCCACACCGATCGCGCGAGCGCCGAGCGACTGGCCCGCGAAGTCACCGCGCTCTACACCTGCGGTCCCGCCGGCGGCGGCGGCGTGCGCACCGCGCTGCGCCCGACGCTCGGCACGCTGTCGTGCCTGCTGCCGCGCGCGCAGGTCGAGGCCCGCTTCGAACGGATGCCGCAAAGCCGATGAGCGCCGAAGCGACCGCGCCGACGCTGACCGTGCCGCTGTGGCGCGCCGCGCACGGCCGCACCGGCGACAAGGGCGACCGCTCGAACATCAGCGTGATCGCGTGGCATGCCGAGCTCTATCCGCACATCGCCGCGCAGATCACCGAGGCCGCGGTCGCCCGGTGCTTCGCGCACCGTCGCCCGTCGGCGGTCGCGCGTCACCTGCTGCCAGGCCTCGGCGCGATCAACTTCGTGCTCGACGGCGTGCTCGACGGCGGCGTCAACGATGCGCTGAACCTCGACAGCCACGGCAAGGCGCTGTCGTTCCTGCTGCTCGAGCTGCCGCTCGAGATTCCGGCCGCGCTCGCGCCGCTGCTGCGCGGGCCGGCGCACTGAACCCCGAACCCCGAAACCCGAAACCCGAACCACCGGAGACTTCGCGATGAACTTCCTTCTCACCCGCCGCCACGCGGTCGGCCTCTGCCTCGCCGCGGCATTCAGCGCGTCCGCCGTCGCGCAGACGTATCCGGCCCGGCCGGTCACGTTCGTCGTGCCGTTCGCGGCCGGCAGCGCGACCGACCAGCTCGCCCGCGCGCTCGGCGCGTCGTTCACCGAGCAGACGAAGCAGACCGTCGTCGTCGACAACAAGGCCGGCGCCGGCGGCATGCTCGCGGCGCAGACCGTCGCGCGCGCGCCGGCCGACGGCTACACGGTGCTGATCACGACGAACACGACGCACGCCGCGAACGAGCACCTGTACAAGAAGCTCGGCTACGACCCGGTCAAGGACTTCACGCCGATCACCGGCCTCGGCAAGGGCGGACAGGTCCTCGTCGTTCGCGCCGACGCGCCGTACAGGTCGGTCGCCGATCTGATCGCGAAGGCGAAGAAGGAGCCCGGCAAGCTCAGCTTCGGCAGCGGCAGCTCGTCGAGCCGTGTCGCCGGCGAGATGTTCAAGCAGCTGAGCCACACCGAGATCCTGCACGTGCCGTACAAGAGCAACCCGAGTGCGATCACCGACCTGCTCGGCGGCCAGATCGACTTCATGATCACCGACACCGCGACCGGCGTGCCGCAGATCAAGGGCGGCAAGCTGCGCGCGCTCGGCGTCTCGACACCGAAGCGGATGGCGCTGCTGCCCGATGTGCCGACGATCGCCGAGGCCGGCGTGCCGGGCTACGACATCGGCTACTGGTTCGCGGCCTACGTGCCGGCCGGCACGCCGGCGGCGGTGCTGATGCGCCTGCACGAGGTGCTGGTGCAAGGCACGAAGAGCGCCGCCGCGAAGGGCTTCTTCGAAAGCACCGGGTCTGAAGCGTGGACGACCAGCGGCCCCGAGCTCGCGACGTTCCAGGGGGCCGAAACGCAGAAGTGGGGCAAGGTGATCCGCGCCGCGGGGATCGAGCCCGAATAGGCCATCGACGGCGCGCGCCGCGCGGCGTCTTCATCCGCCGGCAGAAGCAGGCGGAAAGCATTGCGGCGCCTCGCGCCGATCGAACATCCCGTAGTCGCGCACGACGCGGACGCGGCGCAATCTGCGCCCGGCATCGTCGGCGTCGCCGCGCTGCCGCTCGAAGGCCTCGGCCGATCGGGCGTCGCGCCACGAGATCAGCAGCATCAGATCGCCCGGCGTCAACACCGCTTCGAAGACGTCCCAACGCAGCAGTCCCGTCGCTTCCGGCACGAGCCCGAGCCAACGGGCGGCCTGCTCGGCGCTGGCCTCGCTGGCACGTCCCGGCGGCCGGCTCGCGTCGATCAGCGTCGCGGTGGTGCCGTCGCCGACCTCGGTCTCGTCGAGCCGCTGCTCGCGCAGCGCGTGTCCGGCCGGCAGGCGCGTGTCCTGCGTGATCTGGCCGACGCGCAGGTGATAGTCGAGCAGGATCTCGGAGCGGCCGAGGCCCTGCGCCTCGTGGTGCCCCGCGTGCGTGCGCCAGCGGACGACGGCCTTCTCGTCGCGCCAGCCCGAAAGGGAGAGGATCCAGCCGGCCCGGGTCAGGCTCGCATAGCGGACGTTGTCGACGAAACCGTCGATGCGTTCCAGCTCCGGCCTCAGCATCCGCGCTTGCGCGAGATAGCCGTCCCACTGCTCCGGCTTCGGATGGACTTCGAAGATCACCGCGAACATGGCTCCTCCCTGCGCGCGCTCACACCGCGGCGATGCAATCGACCTCGATGTCGAAGCCGCTCCAGGCCGGCATCGCGGTTTTCGTTCATCGATGACGAAGGCACCTACTGTAGGTCCGTCCGCCGCAGTGACGGTTCGGTGCGGACCGAACCGTCGGTTCCGATGCGCCGATAGACTGGCTGCGTGATGAAGCACGGTCCGAACATCGCCCGCATCGCCGCACTGATCGCCGAGCCCGCTCGCGCCGAGATGCTGACCGCGTTGCTCGACGGCCGCGCGCTGCGCAAGGCGCGGGTCTGCTACGACCACCTCGCCGGCGCGCTCGCGGTGATGGTCTTCGGGCGCTTGCGCGCGAGCGGTTCGCTGACGAGCGAGCCCGACGGGCTCGCGCTCGGCGGCTCCGGCGCGGCACGCTTCGCCGCGCTCGGCGTCGACGTCGCCGTCACGTTCAGCGCGGTCGGCAGCAGAACCTGCGCAGCGCGTTCGCGTAGCGCGCCGGTCTGGATCGAACCGGGAGAAGACCGATGAAGACCGCCACCGTCCTCGTCACGCACGGCCCGGCCGCGCTCGCGAACTACTACGGCATGCGCGCGCTCGCCGCGCTCGAAGCGGTCGCCGACGTGCGCCGCAATCCGAGCGAC
>JBDTXV010000110.1:0-6925 GCA_040006015.1 Caldimonas sp. | reverse complement strand
CGACGTTCTGGATCACGTACTTCTGCAGCTGCAGCCAGTCGGCGCGCTGGACCAGGGTCGAGAACTTGGTGCCGATCTCCATCTGGCCGGCGGTGCCGACCTCGTGGTGATGGACTTCGACCGGAATGCCGAGCGATTCGAGGATCAGGCACATCTCCGAGCGCAGATCCTGGAAGCTGTCGACCGGCGGCACCGGGAAATAGCCGCCCTTCACGGTCGGCCGATAGCCGGAGTTGCCGTGCTCGTACTTCTTGCCGGTGTTCCAGGCCGCTTCTTCGGACTCGATCTTCGCGAAGCAGCCCGACATGTCGGCGCCCCAACGAACGCTGTCGAACACGAAGAACTCGGGCTCGGGACCGAAATAGGCCGCGTCGCCGAGGCCCGAGGCCTTCATGTAGGCCTCGGCCCGCTTCGCGAGCGAGCGCGGATCGCGCTCGTACGGCTTGCCGTCGGACGGCTCGAGCACGTCGCAGGTCAGCAGCAGCGTCGGCTCCTCGAAGAACGGGTCGATGTTGGCGGTGTTCGGGTCCGGCATCAGCAGCATGTCGGAGGCTTCGATGCCCTTCCAGCCGGCGATCGACGAGCCGTCGAACGCATGGCCGGCGGTGAACTTGTCTTCGTCGAATGCGGATACCGGCACGCTGACGTGCTGCTCCTTGCCGCGGGTGTCGGTGAAGCGGAAGTCGACGAACTTGACTTCGTTTTCCTTCACCATGTTCATCACGTCGGCGACGGTCTTTGCCATCAATGGATCTCCCTGCGCAAGCTTTGCATGTGTTTAGAAATTGGTCGGAGGTGGGCGACTGCGAGCAGCCAGCGACGTGGGGCTCGAAATGCGCACAGAAATGTAGCAGAAAGCGTGCCACGGATGACCCGCCGACGGCGTCCGCGCGAGGCCGTCCAGCGCGCTGTTTCCGAGGAGAAAAAACGAGCTCACGCGGCCGGCATCAATGGCCCCGGGTTCCGAAATGGAGCGTGCCGCACCAACCTGGCCGCGACGGCAATCGTCACCGCACCATTTCGGGGCCGAGCGCAGCCTGGTGCTCGCGCAAGCCGTCGAGCAGCTCGGCGTAGGCGGCGTCGAGCGCGACCGGATCGCCCTTCACGCCGAGTTCGATGTGACGGCCCCATTGCGGATGGTCGACGCTCGGCAGGCTGAAGACCTTGATGCCGCCGAAGCGCGCCTCGATCGCTTCCATCAGCGGCGTCAGCGCCGCTTCCATCGCGCCGAACACGATCACCGACTTTTCGCAGTGGCCGCGTTTGCGTTGCAGGTCGGCGTAATGCGTGTCGAGGACCCATTCGATCATCGGCCACGCCATCACCGGGAATCCGGGCACGAAGTAGACGCCGGCGCGGTCCGCGGCGCGGACGCCGAAGCCGGCGATCTTGTTGTACGGATTCGGAATGATCTCGGCGCCTTGCGGAAAGACGCCCATGTTCAGTCGGTGCCGGTTGTCGTCGCGATCCGGCTCGTAAGGCACCCCCTTCTCGCGCGCGAGATCGCGCATCCGTTCGAGGATCAGCTCGGCCGCTTGCGGATGCAGCACGAGCGGCCGGTCGAGCGCGGCGCCGGCGCATTGGCGCGTGTGGTCGTCGGGAGTCGCGCCGATGCCGCCGCACGAGAACACGACATCGCCGCTCGCGAACGCATCCTTCAGATCGGCGGTGATCCGCGCCGGGTCGTCGCCGACGTAGCGCGCCCAGTCGAGCGCGAGACCGCGCGCGGCGAGCAGCTCGATCACCTTCGGCAGGTGCTTGTCTTCGCGCTTGCCCGAGAGGATCTCGTCGCCGATGATGAGGAGGCCGAACTTCATGATGGAGTGATCCGGTTGGGAAGCGGAGCGGCTTGCGGCAGGTCGGCCGCGCCGCCGGGATCGCGCAGCGGCCCGGCGGCGGCGGGCGGCACGCCGGCACGATGCGCGCGCAGGGCCTGCAACGCCGCCAGCGCATAGTGCGTGAACCAGAGCGTCGTGAACACGAACACGAACGTGTAGAGCCAGACCGCGACGACGATCGCGACCGGCGCGAAGACCAGAGACAGCGCGCCCAAGGCCCACACGACCGACGGCGTCGCGCCGAGGTAGCCGGCGACGATGCCCATCGCGAGCATCGGCCAGCGGTGCTCGAGCAGGATCGTGCGCCGCTCGTCGCCCGACGCGTGTTCCGCGAGCACGTCGAAGCCGAGCACGCGGTACGTGAGCCAGCCCCAGATCAGCGGCGGCAGCAGCAGCACCAGCGGCGGAATGAGCCAGAACGGAATGCTGATGATCAGCGCGAGCAGCGCGAGCAAGGTGCAGCCGAGCGACGTCAGCGCGCTCTTCCAGAAGCCGCCGCCATGCAGGCGCTCGAGGTGCGGGAACCGTCGTGCCGCGACCAGTTTCACGAGCGCCGGCGTCATCAGCACCGCGACCAGCAGCAAGGTCAGCACGACGACCGCCGGTATCGACAGCGCCAGCAACACCAGCGGCGCGAGCACGCCGCGCAACGCGCCGGCGCCGATCGAATCGAGCCAGCGCAGCAGCGGCGCCAGCAGTTGCCAGCTCTCCATCGTCGAGCGCAACGCAGCGACCGCGTCAGCCCAGTAGAAATAGCCGAGCAGCACGGACAGGCCGCCGACGACGAGCAGCGGCAGCAGCGACAGCAGCAGCACGCGCGGATGCAGGCAATACGCGGCGGCGCGCCAGAAGGCGTTCAACAACAGGGTCATTGCGTGCGATCGATTCGAACTGCGGTGGTGCGGTTGCCAAATCCTAACGAAATCGGGAGTTCGAGCGTGCGCATGCTCGGCCGGCACCCCGGGGACGGCGCTGTCGCTCCCTAGAATCGCTCAGCGGACGACCGCGAATTCGGCGCTCCAGCTGCACCTCACACCCATGGATCTGAACACACTGCTCTACGTGTGCATCGCCGCCGCGCTGTGCGCCGCCGGCGTACTGAGCCTTTTCGGCGTGACCCAGGACACCCATCGCGGCTTTCGTCTGTGGGTCTGCGCGCAGTGGCTGGTCGCGGCCGGCCTGCTGTTGCAGGCGCTGTTCGGCGCGCAGTCCGCGGTCGCGCCGCTGGTCGAGATCCTCGTGCTGCAATGGCCGATCGTCGTGCTGATCGGGATGCGCCGGCTGAACCAGCGCAAGCGCCCTGCCGTGCCGCAGGCCGTCGACCTCGGCCTGCTCGCGCTCGCCGCCGGACTGGTCGCGCTGGCCTGGACCAGCGACGTCGACTCGTCACGTCGGATGGCGGCTTTCGCGCTCGCCGCGTTCGGCGTCAACCTGTACGGCGCCGCGATGGTGAGCCGGCTCGACGGCTTCCAGCAGAGCTTCGCGTTGAAATGGCTGGCTGCGATGCAGTGCGCGATCGCCGCGCTCGAGGCGGCATGCGGCGCCGTCGCGAGCATCGATTCGATCGGCGTGCAGACGATGGCCGCGGTGCATTTGTGCGCGCATGTAGCGATCGCCGCGGCGGTGCTCGCCCTGGTGCCGATCGCGCTGGCGCTGACCTATGAGCGGACCGTCGCGAAGATGCGCGCGATGCATCGCAAGCTGCGCCATCTCGCCGACATCGATGCGCTGACGCGCCTGCCGAACCGGCGCCATTTCCATGAGCTTGCGGCGCGCTCGCTCGCGACGACCGAGCCGGCCGGCGCGGTCGTGCTGATGTTCGACATCGAGAACCTGAAGCGGATCAACGACCTGCTCGGCCAGGCGACCGGCGACGAGGCCCTGCGCCAGGTCGGTCTGGCGCTGCGCGAGACGCTGCGCACCCGCGACGTCGTCGGCCGCCTCGGCGGCGATGAATTCGCGGCGCTGCTGCCGAACACGACCGTCGCCGATGCGGTGCGCGTCGCCGCGCGCGTCACCGACAAGCTCGAGAGCCGCCAGATCGCGCCGCACATGGCGCGGCTGACGTTGAACGTCGGCGCGGTGCAGATGCGCGCGAGCGAGACCGTCGTCGAGGCGCTGCGCCGCGCCGACCTCGCGCTCGACGACGCGCGCAACCACCGCCACGATCGCCCGGTCTCGGTGAACAGCCTCGACGGCGCGGTCGGCCTCGGTCCGACCGGCAACTTCGAACCGAAACCGGTCTGAGCGCGACGCGCGCGCCGGGCAGCGGCGCGTCAGTCGACCAGCCGAAGCATCGGCCAGCCCGAGCGGACGGCGCGCGCCGCGAGCGCCTGGTCGGGATCGACGACGACCGGATGGCCGACCGCCATCAGCAGCGGCAGGTCGTTGCCCGAGTCGCTGTAGAACGTCGCGGCCTCCAGCACCGACTCAGCCAGTTGCTGTTCGAGCAGCCACGCGCGCAGCCGGACGACCTTGCCGTCGCGCATGTTCGGCACGCCGGCGAGGCGGCCGGTGAAGATGCCGTCGACGATCTCGACCTCGGTCGCGAGCAGATCGTCGATGCCGAGCTCGCGTGCGGTCAACTCGGTCAGGTAGCGATTCGTCGCGGTCGACAGCACGAGGCGATCGCCGCGGCCGCGATGATGCTCGACCAGCGCGCGCGCCGGTGCGCCGATCCGCGGCGCGATGACGTCGGTCAGAAAGCGCTCGCGCAGCGGCTGCCGCGTCTCGCGCCGCGCGCCGGCCAGCGTCTGCGCGTAGAAGCCGCAGAACTCTTCGGCGCTCGCGGCGCCGCGCGCATAGCGCTCGGCCATTTCGCGATTGCGCGGCCCGAACTCGACGCGATCGAGCAGCCCTTCCTCGATCAGGAATTCGCACCAGAGCACGTCGCTGTCGCCAGAGAGCAGCGTGTGGTCGAGATCGAACAGCGCGAGCCGCGTCACGCGGGGTCCGATCGGAGCGGCCCGAGCCGGCGCGGCGGCCCGCTCGGACGCCGCGTCACGGCTTGCGCAGATGCCACGCACGCGGCCGCGTGAACGCCTGGATGCCGTAGGTCGATAGCGTGACGCCGACGCCGGATTCGCCGTGGCCGGACCAGGGCAGGCGCGGGCTGACCCGGTCGCAGCAGTTCCAGTAGACGGTGCCGGCATTGACGCGGGCGAGGATCGCGCGGGCGCGGGCCTCGTCCGCCGTATAGACGCCCGCGGTCAGGCCGTAGCGCGTGTCGTTCATCAGACGCAGCGCCTCGGCATCGTCGCGCACGCGCTGGATGCCGATGACCGGACCGAAGCTCTCGTCGCGCATCAGCGCCATCCGGTGATCGACGTTCGTGAAGACGGTCGGCTCGAACCAGTTGCCGGCGCGATCGATGCGCCGGCCGCCGGCCTGCAGATGCGCGCCCAGCGCCAGCGCATCGGCGACCTGGGCCTCGAGCACCTCGAGCTGCGGCGCGCGCGTGATCGCGCCGATGTAGGTCTGCTCGTCGGTCGGGTCGCCGATCTTCAGGGCACGGACCGCGGCGACGAACGCATCGACGAACGCGTCGTGGATGCGCTCGTGGACGTAGATGCGCTCGACCGAGCAGCAGCTCTGGCCGGTGTTGTACATCGCACCGTCGGCGAGCGATTCGGCCGCGGCCTGCGGATCGGCATCGTCGGCGACATAGGTCGGATCCTTGCCGCCGAGCTCGAGCTGGAGCCGGATCATCCGCGCGCCGAGCGCCGCGGCGATCTTCGCGCCGGTGCCGGCCGAGCCGGTGAAGAAGACGCCGTCGACCGGCTGCGCGAGCAAGGCCGCGCCGGTTTCGCCGCGGCCGACCACGGTCGCGCACACATCGTCCGGCACGCCCGCTTCGTGCACCAGCCGCGCGATATGCAGGCCGGTCAGCGTCGCGTATTCGGACGGCTTGTAGAGCACCGCGTTGCCGGTCAGCAGCGCCGGCACGAAGACGTTGCCGCCGACGAAGTACGGATAATTCCAGGCTGAAATGTTCGCGACGACGCCGAGCGGATCGTGGTCGATGCGCTCGGTCATCAGCGCATCGCCGAACACGGTTTCGGTCGCCGTCGCGCGCTCGACCTCGGCGAGAAAGAAATCGATCCGGCCGAGCAGCCCGTTGATTTCGTTGCGCGACTGCCGGATCGGCTTGCCGACCTCGGCGGTCAGAGTCGCCGCGAGCGTTTCGATGCCGGCCTCGAGTCCGGCGCGAAAACGCCGGATGCAGCCCTGCCGTCCGGCCAGCGGCAGCGCCGCCCACGCCGGCTGCGCGGCACGCGCGCGCGCCATCTTTTCGGCGACGATCGCGGCGTCGTCGACCGGCACTTCGGCGAGCAGCGCGCCGGTCGCGGGGTTGTGAATCGAGAGCAGGTTCATCGGACTTGCGCGGCTCGGGCCGCATCGAGGAAATCGATCAGCATCGGCGTGTCGTCGAGCGTGCCTTCGTCGCGGCGGTGGAACTCGGGATGCCACTGCACCGCGGCCAGGTAGCTCGCGCCCGGCCGGCGGACCGCCTCGATCACGCCGTCGTCGGGGCTGCGCGCCTCGACGACGAGGCCCGGCGCGAGATCCTTGATCGCCTGGTGGTGCACGCTGTTGACCTTCGCACGATGCGTGCCGGCGTGGATCGCGGCCAGGTGCGTGCCGTCGACGAATTCGAGCGCGTGGTAATTGCGGTCGTAGATCACCGCATCCCGATGGCGCACCGCGCCCGGCCGCTGCGTGTCGATGTCCTGGTACAGCGTGCCGCCGAGCGCGACGTTGACCAGCTGCAGCCCGCGGCAGACGCCGAGCACCGGCTTGCCGCGCGCCTCGAACGCGCGCAGCAGCGCCTGCTCATAGGCATCGCGAATGCGGTCGCCGGCCCAGCGCGCTTCGACCGGCTCTTCGCGGTAGCTGCCGGGCCAGACGTCGGAGCCGCCTTCGAGCACGAGCGCGTCGAGGCGCTCGGCATAGTCGTCGAGCTCGACGTCGCCCTTCTGCGTGTCGCCGGCCGGGCTCGGAATCATCAGCGCGAGCGCGCCGGTCGACATGACCCAGTGCGCAATCGACTGCTCGACGTATTGCAAGGTCTTGCCGGTGAAGATCGG
>JBDTXV010000109.1:0-6948 GCA_040006015.1 Caldimonas sp. | reverse complement strand
CCTGCCGTTCCCCGACCATTGGCCGGTGTTCGCGCCGAAGGACAAGATCGGCGACTGGCTCGAGATGTACACGAAGGTCATGGAGCTCAACTACTGGGGCTCGACGATCGCGAAGAAGGCCCGCTTCGACGAGGCTGCGCAGCGCTGGGAAGTCGTCGTCGAGCGTGAAGGCCGCGAGATCACGCTGCGGCCGCGGCAACTGGTGTTCGCGCTCGGCGTCTCGGGCTACCCGAACGTGCCGAAGATTCCCGGCGCCGAGACCTTCCAGGGCGAGCAGCACCACTCCAGCGAACATCCCGGGCCCGAGGCCTACCAGGGCAAGCGGTGCGTGGTGCTGGGCTCGAACAACTCGGCCCACGACATCTGCGCGGCACTGTGGGAGCACGGTGCCGACGTGACGATGATCCAGCGCAGCTCGACCCACATCGCGCCGTCGGATTCGCTGATGGAGCTCGCGCTCGGCGGCCTGTACTCCGAGGCCGCGGTCAAGGCCGGCGTGACCACCGACAAGGCCGACCTGATCTTCGCGTCGATTCCGTACAAGATCATGGCGCCGATGCAGGTGCCGGTCTACGACGAGATGAAGAAGCGCGACGCCGACCTGTACGCGCGGCTCGAGAAGGCCGGCTTCATGCTCGACTTCGGCCCCGACGGCTCGGGCCTGTTCATGAAGTACCTGCGGCGCGGATCGGGCTACTACATCGACGTCGGCGCTTCCGAGCTGGTCGCCGACGGCAGCATCAAGCTGCGCAGCGGCGTCAGCATCGAGTGCATCGATCCGCGCTCGGTCACGCTGACCGACGGCACCGAATTGCCGGCCGACCTGATCGTCTACGCGACCGGCTACGGCTCGATGAACGGCTGGCTCGCCGACCTGATCTCGCCCGAGGTCGCCGACAAGGTCGGCAAGGTCTGGGGCCTGGGCTCCGACACGCCGAAGGACGACGGGCCGTGGGAGGGCGAGCTGCGCAACATGTGGAAGCCGACGCAGGTGCCGAACCTGTGGTTCCACGGCGGCAACCTGCACCAGTCGCGCCACTACTCGCAGTTCCTCGCCCTGCAGTTGAAGGCGCGGATGGAGGGCCTTGCGACTCCGGTCTACGAGCTCGCGCCGTCCTACCATCGACGCTGAGGAGCGCGCCGCGGTTCGGTGAAGGGCGGCGCCGGCGCTGGTAGCGCCGGGCGCCGCGCGATATCAGTCCGCCGTCACGCCGGCTTCGCGGACGACGCGGCCGAGGCGCACCGACTCGGTCCGGATCAGCCGGCCGAAGTCCTCCGGCGTGCCGCCGACGACCGGCGTGCCGAGCGCTTCCCATTTCTTGCGGAAGACCGGGTCCTTGAAGATCGCGTTGAAGGTCGCGTTCAGCTTGTCGACGATCGGCCGCGGCGTGCCGGCGCGCACCGCGATGCCGTGCCACGCGGTCAGCTCGAATCCGGTCATGCCGGCTTCGGCCATCGTCGGCACCTGCGGCAGCGCCGGGCTGCGCAACGCGGAGGTCACCGCGAGCGGCGTCAGCTTGCCGGCCTTGATGTGCTGCAGCGAGCTCGCCATCACGTCGAACATCACCTTGACCTGGCCGCCGAGCAGATCGTTCAGTGCCGGCCCGGCTCCGCGATACGGAATGTGCGTGAGCTTGGTGCCTGTGGCGCGGCTGAACAGCTCGCCGGCCAGATGCTGCGGCGTGCCGTTGCCGGCCGACGCATAGCTCAGTGCCGCCGGATCGGTCTTCGCGCGCGCGATCAGCTCGGCCAGCGTCGTGATGCCGAGCGACGGATGGACTTCGAGGACCAGCGGAAACGACGAGATCTGGATCACCGGCGCGAGGTCGGTCAGCGCATTGAAGCTCATGCTCCGGAACAGCGTCTGGTTGACGGCCATCGGCCCGCTCGATGCGAGGAGCAGCGTCTGCCCGTCGGCCGGCAGCTGGCGCGCGACTTCGCCGCTGCCGACGTTGCCGCCGGCGCCGCTGCGGTTCTCGATCACCAGCGGCACGCCGAGACGGCTCTGCAGCTCGGGCTGCAGCAGCCGCGCCATCAGGTCGGTCGGACCGCCCGGCGGATACGGCACGACGAAGCGGATCGGGCCGTTCGGATATCCGCTCTGCGCCGAAGCGAGGCCGGAAGCGGCGACCAGGAAGGCGGCGAGCAAGGCGCGGCGCGGGAGCGAGCAGATCGGCATCGGATGTCTCGGGTGAGTTGCGGTCCTGCGATCGTAGTCGCGAGCCGGATCGCGATCCGGCTCGCTGTCGGCCGACGTCAGAGATGCAGCAGCGCGCGCGCCTGTTCCGGCGACGCGACCGTGCGGCCGTAGCGTTCGCAGGCGTCGGCAACCTTCTTCACCAGTTCGGCGTTGCTGGCCGCGAGCCGGTTCTGGTCGAACTTGATGTTGTCCTCGAGTCCGGTGCGGCAGTGGCCGCCGGCCTCGAGGCACCACTGGTTCACCTCCCACTGGAAGCGGCCGGTGCCTGCAGCGACCCAAGTCGCATCGGGCGCGACCTCGGCCAGCTCGGAGCGCAGGAAATCGAACACGCTGCGCCGGGCCGGCAGCGCGTTGGCGATGCCGAGCACGAACTGGACATGCAGCGGCGCCTTGATCAGCCCCTTCTTCACTAGGTTGACCGCGTTGTAGAGCATCGCCAGATCGAAGACCTCGATTTCCGGCTTGATGCCGTTCTCGAGCATCGTGTGGGCCAGCCCTTCGACGAAGTCGGGCGGGTTCTCGTAGATGTTGGTCGGGAAGTTGACCGAGCCGGTCGCGAGCGACGCCATGTCCGGGCGCAGATGCAGCATCGAGGCCCGCGCCGCCTGATCACGGCCGCGGCCCCCGGTGGAGAACTGGACGATCATCCCCGGGCAGTGCTTGCGGATCCCTTCCTGGACCTGGGCGAACAACTCCGGATCCGAGCTCGGACTCTCGTCGGGACTGCGCACGTGCACGTGCACCAGCGATGCGCCGGCTTCGAACGCCTCGTGCGTCGACTCGATCTGCTCGGCCGGCGTCACCGGGACCGCCGGCGTGTCCTTCTTGCGCGGCAGCGCGCCGGTGATCGCGACGGTGATGATGACGGGTGCGGCCACGAAAGTCTCCTTGCGCTGCCGCGCGCGGCGATCAGCATTTCGTTGAGCGAATTCCTGATTTCATTATTGCGTTTGCGGCGATCACGTGCAAGAATTTCTTTCAACGCGAGTTTGATTTCACTGAACGAAATCGCAAACGGAGTTGCCGTGTCGAATCAGCCCTTCGATTTCCAGGACCTGGTGCAGCTCGTCGAGCTGATGAAGTCGACGTCGCACTTCAGCGAATTCAGGCTGCGCGCCGGCGATGTCGAGCTCGAGCTTCGGCGCGGACCGGCGAGTCCGGCGGCGCAGGGCGGCGCCGCACTTGCCGCAACGCCGGCAGTCGCCTCCGCTCCGGTCCATGCCGCGTCCCATGCGCTCGCATCGGCATCGGCCCCGGCGCCACGAGAGCCGGCCCCGGCGTCGGCAGACGCCGCGCCGGCGCGGCCCGATTCGCGGCCGCCGGCTCGCCGCCATCCCGAAGGCGCGAACCTCGTGAAGGCGCCGATGGTCGGCACCGTCTATCTAGCGCCGGAGCCCGGCGCGCAGCCGTTCGTCGCGGTCGGGCAGGCGGTCGAGTCGGGCACGCAGCTCTGCATCGTCGAGGTGATGAAGCTGATGAACTCGGTCAGCGCCGGCTGCAACGGGTCGGTGAGCGAGATCCTGGTCGGCGACGGCGAGGCGGTCGAATTCGGCCAGGTCCTGTTCGTGATCACGCCGGCCTGAGGTGCGCGACATGGCAGAGGTCGTGCGCCCGATCCGCAGGCTCGTGATCGCCAATCGCGGCGAGATCGCGGTGCGCGTGCAGCGGGCCTGCCGCGAGCTCGACATCGAGACGGTCCAGGTCTATTCGGAAGCCGATCGCGATTCGCTCGCGGTGCGGCTCGCCGACCACGCGGTCTGCATCGGCCCGGCGCGGTCCAGCGAAAGCTACCTGCGCCCGGAATCGATCGTCCACGTCGCACAGACGCTGCAGGCCGATGCGATCCATCCCGGCTACGGCTTCCTGTCCGAGAACGCGGGGTTCGCCGACCTCTGCGAGGACAACGGCATCGCCTTCGTCGGCCCGCCCGGCCGCGTGATCGCGCTGATGGGCGACAAGGCGTCGGCGCGCGCAATGGCGGTCGAGGCCGACGTGCCGGTCACGCCCGGCTCGAGCGGCACCGTCGCGACGCCGGTTCAGGCCGCTGCGATCGCCGCCGGGCTCGGCTATCCGGTGATCCTGAAGGCCGTCGCCGGCGGCGGCGGCCGCGGCATGCGTGTCGTCGAGCGCGACGGCGACCTGCCCGCGCATTTCGAGGCCGCGGCGCGCGAGGCCAAGGCCGCGTTCGGCGATGGCACGCTGTACGTCGAGAAGTACCTGACGAACATCCGCCACGTCGAGATCCAGGTGCTGGCCGACGCGCACGACGTGCTGCATCTCGGCGAGCGCGACTGCTCGTCGCAGCGGCGCAACCAGAAGCTGGTCGAGGAGAGCCCGTCGCCGGGGCTCGCCGCCGCCTTGCGCGAGCGCATGGGCGAAGCCGCGGTGCGGCTGTGCCGACATGTCGGCTATCGCAACGCCGGGACGATCGAATGCATCGTCGACCCGGCCAGCGGCGCGTTCTATTTCATGGAGATGAACACGCGGGTCCAGGTCGAGCACCCGGTGACCGAATGCGTGACCGGCATCGACATCGTCAAGGAACAGATCCGCATCGCCGAAGGGCGCCCGCTGTCGCTGCGCCAGCAGGACGTGCGCATCGTCGGGCATTCGATCGAATGCCGCATCAACGCCGAAGATCCGGCGCGCAACTTCATGCCTCACCCCGGCACGCTGACGCAGGTCGTCTTCCCCGGCGGGCCCGGCATCCGCGTCGACTCGCATGTCTACGGCGGCTACCGCGTGCCGCCGAACTACGACTCGCTGCTCGCGAAGATCATCGCGTGGGGACGTGACCGCGGCGAGGCGATCGCGCGGATGCAGCGCGCGCTCGGCGAGCTGCGCATCGAGGGCGTGCCGACGACGGCCGGCTTCCTGGCGCGCCTGCTCGCGAGCGACGCATTCACGCGCGGCGCGGTCCACACGCGATACGTCGAGCAATTCATCGAGGAGCGTACGGCATGAACGCAGCAGCGAGCGTCGCGACGAAGGATTACGGCCTGATCGACATCACGCTGCGCGACGCGCACCAGTGCCTGTGGTCGACGCGGATGACGACCGCGATGATGACGCCGATCCTCGGCGCGATCGACCGCGTCGGCTATGCCTACATCAACATCCTCGGCGGCGCCGTCTTCGACGTGCAGGTGCGCTTCCTGCACGAGAACCCGTGGGAGCGCGTCGGCCTGCTCTGCGAGCGCTTCACGACGCCGTGCGACGGGCTGACGCGGGGCCAGAGCCTGTACACGTTTGAGCTCTTCCCGGACGACATCGTCGAGCTCAACTCGAAAGTGCTGGCGCGGCGCGGGCTGAAGGTGCTGACCGTCTACGACGCGCTCAACGACAACCGCAACGTCGAGTCGTCGGCGCGCTCGGCGCACGCCTGCGGAATGCTCGTCAACGCGATGATGGTGTACACGCTCTCGCCGGTCCACACCGACGCGTACTACGTCGAGCGCACGCGCGAGCTGGTCGCGCTCGACGCCGACTTCATCTCGGTCAAGGATCCGACCGGCCTGCTGACGCCGGAGCGTGCCGAGACGCTGTTCCCGGCTGTCGCCGCCGCGGCCGGCCGCATTCCGCTGCAGCTGCACACGCACAGCCAGTCGGCGCTCGCGCCGAAGGTGCACGAGGTCGCGATGAAGAGCGGCTTTCGCTACGGCCATACGGCGGCCGAGCCGCTCGCCAACGGCGCCTCGCTGCCGGCGGCCGAGGAGATCGATGCGCGCGCCGCGGCGCTCGGCTATTCGACCGGCATCGACCGCGCGGCGCTGGCCGAAGTCAGCGGCTATTTCGCCTGCCTCGCCGCGCGCGAGGGCAAGCCGCTCGGCCGCGTCGCCGAATACGACCCGGCGCTCTACGAGCATCAGGTGCCGGGCGGGATGATCTCGAACCTGCGCTCGCAGCTCGCGACGATGAAGATGGAGCACCGCCTGCCGGAGATCCTCGAAGAGGCGGCGCGCGTGCGCAAGGACCTGGGCTACCCGATCCTCGTCAGCCCGTTCGCGCAGTACATCGTCACGCAGTCGGTGCTGAACGTCGTGCAGGGCGAGCGCTACAAGACGATCCCCGATGAGGTCCGCAAATACGCGATGGGCTTCTACGGGCGCCTCGCGGGCACGCCGTCGGACGAGTTCCTGAATCGCGCCGGGCTGCGCGCCGAGGACATCTCGTCGGAGCGCGCCGGCGCTGGACTCGCGCCGGCGTTGCCGGCATTGCGTGCGCGCCTCGGCGCTTCGGCCAGCGACGAGGACCTGCTGCTCGCCGCGTTCTACGAGCCGAGCCTGCTCGAGCCGCTGAAGAAGCCGCACGCGCCGTATTCGTTCCACACGACGCCGCTGCTCGAGCTGATCCGCTATCTCGATGCGCAGCCCGACATCCGCAGTGCGACGTTGCGCTTCCCGGGCGCCGAGCTGAACTTCTCGGCATGAACGCCTGCACGATCGACTGAAAACCTCGTCCGGCCGAAGCCGGCTTACACCCCCGCCAAAGGAGACAAACCGTGAACCGTCCGCACACCTACGCCGGCGCCCGCCGCCGGCTGATGCTCGGCCTCGCCGCCTCGGCCGCGCTCGCGCTGCCCGCGCTCGCGCAGGCACAGACCACGTACACCGACTGGGGCTGGCCGACCCCGTACGCGAAGGTCTCCGACAAATCGGTCAAGTGGCTGAAGGACAAGGGCTGGTGGCCGATCCAGGTCGCGTTCCAGGCGCCGTGGTCGGGCCAGAACACCGTCAACATCGTGATGG
>JBDTXV010000108.1:0-6956 GCA_040006015.1 Caldimonas sp. | reverse complement strand
TCAGCCAGCCGGCGTTCGGCCCGGCGAGCAGGATCCAGCCGACCGCGCCGAGGTACGGCGGAATGATGAACGTGCCCAGGATCGCAATCCAGATCAGGCCCTTGGCCGGCATGTCGGTGCGCGACAGCGCCCACGCCAGCGGTACGCCGAAAACCAGGCACAGGCTCGCGGCCGAAACGCCGAGCACGAGCGAATTGAGCAGCGCCTCGACATAGCGCGAACGGCCGTACGCCGCGAGGTAGTTCGCGAGCGTGAACGCGCCGTCCGGCTGCTGGAAGCTCGTGACGAGCAGGCGCAGCAGCGGATTGACGACCAGCATCAGCAGCACCGCGATCGCGAGCAGCCAGACCCATGCGGTCTTGTCCGCATGGCGCCAGCGCCGCGCGACCGACCGCCTCGCGGTCTCCGGTGCGGCAGCGAGGGTCAGGTCGGCGGGTTCGGTCAAGGCTGGAGGAGGGCGGCTCGGCACGCTCGTTCGCGACCGGCGCGGCCGCGCTGCTGCGGCGTCACGCTACACGCCGAAGGTGTTGCGGAACTGCTCTTTGACCTGCGGAATGCCGACCGTGATCTCTTCCTCGGTCGGCCGGACGATCTTGATCTCCTCGAGCGGTTTCGCTCCGGGCGCCGGCTTGATGCCCTTGATCACCGACAGCGAGTGAGCCTTGACCTGGGTTTCGGCGGCCTCCTTGTCGAGCAGGAATTCGACGAAGAGCTTGCCGGCATTCGGTGCCGGCGCGTTCTTCAGCACCGAGCTCGGCGACACCATCAGCAGCGCGCCGTCGGTCGGATAGACGACCGCGAGCGGATTGCCCTTGTCACGGCTGAGCAGCGTAGTCGCCTCGGAGCTCGCGGCGACCGAGCGCTCCTTCGCGTTCAGCATCGTCACGGTGTCGTTGACCGAGCGGCCGATCTGCGGCTGGTTCTTCTCGAGCTTCTCGAAGTACTGCCAGCCGTAGAGCTTGCGCATCAGCACGACCCACGTGCCGACATAGCCGCTGAACGCCGGATGACCGATCGAGACCTTGTCCTTCCATTTCGGATCGAGCAGGTCGGGCCAGTTCTTCGGCGCGTCCTTCTCGGCGACCAGGCTCGTGTTGTAGCTGATCACCATCAGAGCGGCGGCGGTGACCGTGTAGAAGTTGTCCTTGTCGTTGTACGACTTCAGCGAGTCGACCATCCTGTCGAGGTTGTGCGGGCGGTATTGCAGCAGCACTCCTTTCTTCTTCAGATCCGGATAGTGGCTGACATCGGTGCTGCTGAAGACCGACGCGACCGCGACGTTGGCCTGGATGTCCTGCTGCAGGCGCTGGAAAGCGACCTGCGCGGTCGTGCGGACGAAGTTGCATTTGACGCCGGGATACTTCTTGTCGAACGCTTCGCACAGACTGGACGCCTCCTCGGTGTTGTAGTGCGCGGTGTAGACGGTGAATTCGCGTTCCTTCTTCGCGGCGTCGTAGAGTTGCTGTTCCCATGGGGCCATCTGCGCATGCGCCGGCGCGGCGGCGATCAATGCGGCGCCGAGCAGCGCGGCACAGAAACGGATCGGGTGACGGGTCATCGGGGTTCCTCCGGAACGAAACGAATGATCGGGGTCGGGGTCGCGGTGTCGCGGAGTGCCATCGCGGCCGCGGTCCGATGCCGGTCAGGATCGCATTGCGAGGTTTCTCAGCGTCCGGTGAAGACCGGTTTGCGCTTCTCCATGAAGGCAGTGCGACCTTCGACGTAATCGGCGCTCGCGAAACAGCGCTCGACGACCTGCTCGCACAGCGCCTTGTCGCGGTGCGACTCGTCCTTCAGCATTTCGCCGACCAGCGTCTTGATCGACGCGACGGTCAGCGGCGCATTCGCGGCGATCGTCTGCGCGTAGTCGCGCACATAGGCTTCGAGCTCGCGCTCGGGCACGCTGCGATTGATCAGCCCCATCGCGAGCGCTTCGGCGGCGCTGAACTGGCGCGCGGTGAAGAAGATCTCCTTCGCGAACGCCGGACCGACGAGCTGCGCGAGCTTGCTGACGCCGGCGTATTCATAGCCGAGCCCGAGCTTCGCGGCCGGCACGCCGAACTTCGCGGTGTCGGCGGCGATGCGCATGTCGCACGACAGCGCGACCGCGACGCCGCCGCCGATGCAGTAGCCGCGGATCATCGCCAGCGTGGGCTTGCCGGCATGCTGCAACGCGTCGTTGGCCTTCGCCGAGATCTGGTTGTAGACGCGGATCGTCTCTGGCGACGAGCGCTTCGCTTCGAATTCCGAGATGTCGGCGCCGGAGACGAAGGCCTGTTCGCCGGCACCCTTCAGCACGATCACGCGGACCGCGTCGTCGCGGACGAATTCGCCGACGATGTCGTGCAATCCCTGCCACATCTCCATCGAGACCGCATTGCGACGCGCCGGATTGTTGAACGTGATCCAGCCGATCGAGCCGTCTTTTTCGGCGATCATCTTGTCGGTCCTGGAGATCGGCATTCGGGATCCTTTCGTCGACACGGGCCGCGGCGGTCGGCCTCGGCTTTCCGACTCTACCTGCCGCTTCTGCACCGCCGACACCCGACTATCCCTAGCAGGACAAAGATGCTCGAACTCCACTACCACCCCGGCAACGCGAGCATGGCGCCGCACATGCTGCTCGAAGAACTCGGCGTCCCGTACGCCCTGAAGCTCGTCGATCGGGCGCGGCAGGCGCACAAGTCGTCGCAGTACCTGCAGCTCAACCCGAACGGGTTGATCCCGGTCCTGGTCGACGGCCCGACGGTGCTTTACGAATCGGCCGCGATCTGCCTGCATCTGGCCGATACGCATGCCGCGGGGGGCCTCGCGCCGGCACTCGGCACGCCCGAGCGCGCGCATTTCTACAAGTGGCTGATCTGGCTGACGAACACGCTGCAGGCCGCGTTGATCCTGTACTTCTATCCGGAGCGCTGGGCCGACGATGCATCGTCGGCCGCGCAGGTGAAGGCCCATGCCGAGCTCGCGATCGGCAGGATGCTCGATCAGCTCGAGGCCGAACTGGCGCGTCACGGCGAGCTTCATCTGCTCGGCGCGAAGTTCAGCGCGGTCGATCTCTATGCGCTGATGCTGTGTCGCTGGACGCGCGGCTTCACCCGGCCCGCGCGCAGCCTGCCCCACCTCGGGCCGTATCTGCAGCGGCTGCTGCAACGGCCGGCGGTGCAGCGCGTGTTCGAGCAGGAAGGGCTGGCGCCGCCGCTGGTTTGAAGGGCGTTCGGGCCGCCGTCCGCGCAGCCTTCGCGGCTCAGTGCGCCGGTCCCGCAGCAGCGCCGAGCCGGCTCGCCCAATGCGCCGTCAGCGGCGTGCGCGGCTTCGCCAGCATGCGCTCGTTCAGCAGCGCGCGGCCGATGTTCGTTGCGCCGCCGAGCGCCGCAGCGGCGAGCAACGTCTGGTCGATCACGTCGCGCTGCGCGTGGCTGCCGCCGAAGCGATGCGCGGTCGAGCGGATCGGCAGCAGCCGCTCGATCGCTTCCTGATAGCGGCCGCGCGCGAACGCGAGCATCCCGTGCATCAGCGGCGCGCCGACCGCGCGCGCCATCTCGCGGTTCGCGCCGCGACCGGCCTCGGCGCGTGCCGAGGCCTGCCGCACCCACGCGTCGGCGCGCGCCAGATCGCCGCTGCCGAGCAGCGCGAAAAGCGCGTGCAGGTCGTTGAACGCATAGAACCCGGCCGACCCTTCGGACCAGTCCCAGCCGGAGACGAGCTCGTGCCAGCGCGGCCCCGCATCGACGCCGAGCAGATGCAGCCGCCACAGCAGCGACGCGGCATCGAGACGTTCGAGAGTGACCTGCGTCTTCGCGGCCGGCATATGGGCATCGAACAGCGCGAGCGCGGTCGCATGGTCGAGCGACTCGAGCGCGAACAGCGCCTGGTGCCAGCCGAGATGCACCGCGAAGCCGTTGCCGTCGCTCCAATCCGGCCGCCAGCGCTGCATCCACGAGCTGCCGTCGGCATGCCGCCCCTGCATTTCCATCACGTGCGCGACCGCGTGGATCGCCCACGGCACCTTGGCCGCGCCCGACAACGCGCGGCGCCCGACCTCCTCGGCGGCGTCATGGAGGTTCGATTCCTCGAGCCCGAACGCATAGAGGCCGAGTACGTAGGGAAAGAGCGGATCGCTCTCGTCCCATTCGGGCAGCACGCGCGCGACGCGCTGGCGCAGGTTCGCGGCATCGCCGCGGTAGAAGTCGTACAGATGCGCCGACTGCAGCGCGAGCGCGTCGCGCGGCTGATCGAGCAGCAGCGCCTCCCACGCGGCGCAGGCGCCGGTCCAGTCGCCCGTTTGCAGCAGGACGAGCGCGTGATGGTGCGCGCGCTCGCGCTGGTTCGCATGCGCCAGCAACGGCCGGACGTGGTCGAGCACGGTACCGGCCTGCGCGGCCAGCGCCGGCTCGGTCATGCTCAGCAGAAAGGCGGCCCGCATCAGCTCGGGGAGCACCCAGGCCGGGTCCGCCGAGGTCGCCGAGTCGAGGTCGTCGAGCGGCGTGCCGTAGAACGACATCGCTCGCCACAACGCCTGCTCGGTCGCATCGAGCGCAGTGCGGGACGTCGTGCTGACCGGATTGCCGCGGCAGTCGAGCATCGCAGATCTCTTCAGTTGAGCGGAGCGCAGTAGACGATCGCCATTCTGCGGGCGCCGCGCATCCGGGCCGCGCTCGCGTTCAGCTCGTCGGCGGTTCGGGCCATGGCTTTTGCGCCGGCCGCATCAGCTCCCACGCATGCGCGGTCTGCAGCACGGTCAGGTCGTCGTGGCGATGGCCGATGATCTGCAGGCCGATCGGCAGCCCGGTCGACGTGTAGCCGCAGTTGATGCTCGCGGCCGGCTGTTCGCTCATGTTGTACGGCAGCGTGAATGCGATGTGCTCGAACGGCCGTTCCGCATCGTCGGTCGGGCACGGCAGTTCGGCCGCGAATGCGGGAATCGGCGCGGTCGGCGACAGCACGACGTCGAACCCTGCGCAGGCCCGCACCGCGGCGTCGCGCATCGCGCCCATCTGGCTGTAGCCCTTGAACACGCGCTCGCCGGAAAGCTCGGCGCCGCCGCGCGCCCATTCGACGATGAACGGCAGCACGCGTGCGCGCCGCTCCGCAGTCAATGCCGAGATCTCGAGCCACGAGCGGATGCGCCAGAAGTCGTCCATCCCGTCGGCCATCGCGCGGGTCATGAACCGCGCGACCGGTTCGACCTTCGCACCGGCGTCCTCGAACGCGCGCGCCGCGGCCTCGACCGCGGCGGCGACCTCGGGGTCGACCGCGAGACCCCAGCCGGCATCCATCAGCAGCCCGATCCTCAACCCGTGCACATCGCGCTCGAGCTTGTCCCACGCGATCGCTTGCGCCGGCAGGCTCATCGTGTCGCGCGCATCGGGCCGGCTCAGCGCGGCCATCAGCAGCGCCGAATCCTCGACATTTCGCGTCATCGGTCCGGCGACGCGGCCGGCATACGGCGGATCGATCGGAATCCGGCCGAGGCTCGGCTTCAACGCGAAGATCCCGCACCAGCCGGCCGGCAGGCGCACCGAGCCGCCGATGTCGGTGCCGACGTGCAGCGGACCGTAGCCAGCGGCCGCGGCCGCCGCGGCGCCGGCGCTGCTGCCGCCCGGACCGCGGCTCAGGTCCCACGGATTGCGCGTCAGCGGATGAAAGCTCGACAGGCCCGACGACAGCATCCCGTAGTCGGGCATCGTCGTCTTGCCGAGGATCACCGCGCCGGCTTCGCGCAGGCGCGCGGCCGGCGGCGCGTCGCGCTCGGCCGCGACGAGGTCGGTCGCCGCGCTGCCGAGCGGCATCGGCACGCCTTCGGTCGCGATGTTTTCCTTGATCGTCGCCGGCACGCCGTCGAGCGCACCGATCGGCTCGCCTTTCAGCCAGCGCGACTGCGAAGCCTGCGCCTGCGCGAGCGCCGCTTCGGCGTCGAGCGCATAGGTCGCGTGCAGATGCGGCTCCCACGCCTCGATGCGGCGCAGCACCGCGCGCGTGACCTCGACCGGCGAGACCGCCTTGCGCTGGTACAGGTCGACCAGCTCGGCGGCCGAGAGCGCGTGCAGCTCGGTCATCGGCGCTTCGCGCTCAGGTCGCGGCGTCGATCCGGGCTGCACCGCATCATTGCCAGCTGACCGCGCCGAGGTCGTTCGCGAAGATCGGCGAGCTGCTCCACAACCCTTTCAGCTTCTTGTCGCTGACCGCGAACTGCGGCAGCTGGAACATGTAGACCGCCGGCACATCGGTTGCGAGCCGGCGCTGGATGTCGCCGAGCAGCTTCAGCCGCCCCTTCGCATCGGCGCTCGAGTTGTAGGCCGCGACCAGATCGCGGAACGGCTTCGAGTCGTAGCCGAGGTAGTAGTTCGGGTCGGCGTAGACGGTGATGAAGTCGAGCGGCTCGACGTGGCTGATGATCGTCAGGTCGAAGTTGCCCTTGAACGGGCCCGAGAGCCATTGCGCCCACTCGACGTTCTCGATCTTCGCGACGATTCCGATCTTCGCGAGCTGCGCCGCGACGATCTCGCCGCCCTTGCGTGCGTACTGCGGCGGCGGCAACGTCAGCGTGACGTTCAGCGGTGTCGCGACGCCGGCTTCCTTCAGCAGCGCCTTCGCCTTCTCCGGGTCGTACGCATTCGTCGCGGTCAGGTCGACGTAGCCGGCGTCGCTCGGCACCATGTGGCTGCCGATCGGCTTGCCGTAGCCTTCCTGCGCGCCGTCGATCACCGCCTTGCGGTCGACCGCCATCGCGATCGCGCGGCGCACGCGCACGTCGTCGAACGGCTTCTTCTTGTTGTTGATGCTGACGATCGTCTTGCCTTCGGTGCCGCCGAGCGCGACGGTGAAGCGCGGGTCGCCTTGCAGCTGCTTCAGGCTCTCCGGGGCGCCGAAGCGCGGCATCCCGTCGATGTCGCCAGCAAGCAGCGCCGCGACCTGCGCGGCCGGGTCGTTGATGAAGCGGAACGTGACCTTTT
>JBDTXV010000107.1:0-6989 GCA_040006015.1 Caldimonas sp. | reverse complement strand
CGCGAGGCGCTCGAGGAGACGGCGCGCGTGTTCACGCCGGACAGCGTCGTCGGCATCTACCTGACGCGCTTCCAGCGCGCGGCGACCGGCGAAGACGTGACCTATCTGCGCGTCGCGTTCGGCGGCAGCGTCGGCGAAGCCGATCCGGCGCGCACGCTCGACACCGGCATCGTCCGCACGTTGTGGCTGAGCCTCGACGACGTGCGCGCGACGCGCGACCGGCATCGCAGCCCGCTGGTGCTGCGCTGCATCGAGGACCGGGCGGCAGGACGCCGCTTTCCGCTCGATCTACTGCTCTGCGATCCGAGCGTGGCCACGCCCGGGCTCGGGGAATAGCGGACGAGGTCATCGCTGCGAGCGCGCGCAAGAAGCCACTTGCGGTGCACTGCCGAACCCGGATTTGCGGCGCCTCAGACCAGCGCCGCCTCGGACTCGCGTCGCCACTCGACCAGCTCGCCGATGGTCAGCGTCGGGAACGCATGCAGCAGCGCGAAACGCTCGACCTGCGGTCCGCGCGCCATCGTGCCGTCGGCATTCATCAGCTCGCAGAGGACTGCGGCGGGCATCAATCCGGCGAGGCGGGCCAGATCGACAGCGCCTTCGGTGTGGCCGCGTCGCTCGAGCACTCCGCCGGGAGCCGCGCGCAACGGAAAGACGTGGCCCGGACTCACTAGATCGCCGGGCTGCGCATGCAGTGCGATCGCGGCGCGCACGGTCGTCAGGCGATCCAGCGCACTGACACCGGTGGACACGCCGTGGTGCGCCTCGATCGACACCGTGAACGCGGTGCCGTAGCGGCTCCGGTTGCGCGCGACCATCGGCGGCAACTCGAGGCGTTGCAGCACCGGCTCCGTCAGGCACAGGCAGACGATGCCGCTGCACTCGCGGATCATCAGCGCCATCATCGGCTCGGTCAGGCGCTCGGCAGCGACGATCACGTCGGCTTCGTTTTCGCGGTCGTCGTCATCGAACAGAACGACCGCGCGGCCGGATCGCAACGCTTCGAGTGCATGGCCGATCCGATCGGGCATCGAAGGGCGCCGGATGGCGCGCGGGTAGGTGGAGAACTGGGACATGAAACGCTCCTCGCAGTGATTCGGCGAAAAACATTTCAGGGCGCGCAGACACGGCGCGGCCACGCCCGGGGGCGCGAACCGAAGCGCATCGGCACATCTTCTTTCATCCGGACTGTGACCGTCGGCCCTGGCATCGCACCAGGTCTGCTGACCCTGCATCCGGAGACCGGATGCAGGCGCTCGCGGGCTCGTCACTCGCATGACATACCGCCGGTGGGGAATTCCGCCCCGCCCTGAAGACGTGTGCCGGTCCCGCGAGGCGGCACCGGCATCGCCATCGTAAGCCCGCGCGGCATTGGACGCTGCGAAGAGAGCAGAGGGCGCGACGGAAAAGGATGCCCGCCTAAAATTCGGCCCGATGAAACTCCGGCGCATCGTGGTCGGCTTGTCCGGCGGCGTCGATTCCGCGGTCACCGCGCACCTGCTGAAGCGGCAGGGCCATGAAGTCGTCGGCGTCTTCATGAAGAACTGGGAAGACGACGACGATTCGGAATACTGCTCGTCGAACATCGATTTCGTCGATGCCGCAGCGGTCGCCGACGTGCTCGGCATCGAGATCGAGCATGTCAATTTCGCGGCCGACTACCGCGACCGCGTCTTCGCCGAGTTCCTGCGCGAATACCGGGCCGGCCGCACGCCGAATCCGGACGTGCTGTGCAATGCCGAGATCAAGTTCAAGGCCTTCCTCGATCACGCGGTCGAGCGCGGCGCCGAGCTGATCGCGACCGGCCATTACGCTCGCGTCCGTCGCGTCGACGGCGGCGCGGGGCCGCACGCGGCGGACGCCGGGTTCCAGTTGCTGAAGGGCCTCGACCCGCTGAAGGACCAGAGCTACTTCCTGCACCGGCTGACGCAGGCGCAACTGGCCCGGACCCTCTTTCCGATCGGCGAGCTCGCGAAGACCGAAGTGCGCCGCATCGCCGCCGAGATCGGCCTGCCGAACGCGAAGAAGAAGGACTCGACCGGGATCTGCTTCATCGGCGAGCGGCCGTTCCGCGAATTCCTGAACCGCTATCTGGCCAACGAGCCGGGCCCGATCAAGGACGATCGCGGCCGGACGATCGGCGCGCATGTCGGCTTGAGCTTCTACACGCTCGGGCAGCGCAAGGGCATCGGCATCGGCGGCGTGAAAGAACGCGCCGCGGCGCGCGGCGGCAGCGTTCACGAACCGTGGTTCGTCGCGCGCAAGGACATCGCGACGAATACGCTGTACGCGGTGCAGGGCCACGAGCATCCGTGGCTGCGCGCGCATGCGCTCGTCGCCGACGATCCGAGCTGGGTCGCGGGCCACGCGCCCCCAGCCGCGACGTTCGCGGCGAAGACGCGCTACCGGCAGGCCGATGCGAGCTGCGCGTATGCGCCCGACCCGAGCGACCCGGGTCGCTTCGAGCTGCGCTTCGCGCAACCGCAGTGGGCGATGACGCCGGGCCAATCGGCCGTGCTGTACGACGGCGAGGTCTGCCTCGGCGGCGGCGTGATCCTCGGCACCCGCTAGGCGCGCGCGGTCGCCGCAGCGCTGCGCACGCCGGGCATACTCGAATCCTCCGTCGCCGCCGCAGTCATCGTCATGTACCTGCCAGCCCACTTCGAAGAAACCCGCATCGACGTGCTGCACGACTTCGTGCGACGCCATCCGTTCGGTCTGCTGGTGACGCAGGGCGCGGCCGGGATTGCGGCGAATCCGCTGCCGTTCCTGCTCGATCCCGACGGCGGCGCCGGCTTCGGCACGCTGCGCGGCCACGTCGCGCGCGCCAATCCGGTGTGGCGCGAAGCGGCGACCGACGGGCAGGCGCTCGTCGTGTTCCAGGGCCCGCAGGGCTACGTCTCGCCGAGCTGGTACGCGAGCAAGGCCGAGCACGGAAAGGTCGTGCCGACGTGGAACTACGTGATGGTCCAGGCGCGCGGCCGCCTGCGCGCGATCGACGACCCCGCCTGGGTGCTGAAGCTCGTGACACGGCTGACCGAGCGCCACGAGTCGCCGCGCGACGCGCCGTGGGGCGTCGGCGATGCGCCGGCCGACTACATCGAGTCGATGCTGCGCGCAATCGTCGGCATCGAGCTCGAGCTGACCGCGCTCAGCGGCAAATGGAAGGTCACGCAGAACCGCTCCGCCGCCGACCGCGCCGGCGTCGTGCGCGGCCTCGAAGAATCGGGCGACGCCAACGCGGCGGCGCTCGCGGCACAGGTCGAGCACCCCGGCGCCGCGACGTGAGGCGCGCGCCGCGCGGCGTCGGCGCGTCGCCGCGCTGCGCTCCCGCGCCGCCGCGCCGCCCGCTGCCGATGCTTTTCGCGTGGGCCTGCGCCGCGCTCGTCGGCAGCGCCGCGGCGACGCCGAAGTTCGAGGACACGATCGCGCAGCGTGTCCAGGCCTGCACCGGTTGCCACGGTCCGCAGGGCCGCGCCGCGACCGACGGCTACTACCCGCGCATCGCCGGCAAGCCGCCGGTCTATCTATACAACCAGCTGCTGAATTTTCGCGACGGCCGGCGCCACTACGCGCTGATGACCGGACTGCTCGCGCCGCTCGACGACGCCTACCTGCGCGAGATCGCCGCTTATTTCGCGAGCCTCGACATCGCGTATCCGGCCCCGCAGCCGCCGAAGGAAGGGCCCGCGGTGATCGAGCACGGCCGCCGCCTCGTCACCGACGGCGATGCAGCGCGGCGCATCCCGGCCTGCGTGCGATGTCACGGCGACGCGATGATGGGCGTCGCGCCGGCGATACCCGGCTTGCTCGGGCTGCCGCGCGACTATCTGAACGCCCAGCTCGGCGCGTGGAAGGGCGGCAACCGCCGAGCCCAGCAGCCAGACTGCATGGCGCAGGTCGCCAATCTGCTGACGCCGCAGGACATCAGCGCGATCTCGGCCTGGCTCGCCGCGCAACCGGCTGGCGGCAAGCCTGCGAAGACGCTGCCCGGCGCACTGCCGCTGCGCTGCGGTGGGGTCGCGGGGCTCGTCGCCGAAGGTGTCGCGCGATGATCTGGAAACGCCTGCTCGCGCTGCTGCTGCTGGCGCTGTTCGTGCTCGGCGGCGTCGTCGCGATGCTGAACGTCCGCGACGAGGACAGCGTCGGTGCCGTGCCGGTCACCGGCAACGCGACAGGGTTGCCGGCCGAGCTGATCGCGCGCGGCGAATATCTGACCCGCGCCGGCGACTGTCTCGGCTGCCACACCGCGCGCGGCGGCGCGGCGTACGCCGGCGGGCGCGGCATCGAGACGCCGTTCGGCACCGTCTACGCTCCGAACCTGACGCCCGATCCGCAGACCGGCCTCGGCAACTGGTCCGCGGCCGACTTCTGGCGCGCGTTGCACAACGGCCGCGCCCGCGACGGCCGCCTGCTGTATCCGGCGTTCCCGTATCTGAACTACACGAAGGTCGCGCGCGCCGATGCCGATGCGATCTATGCGTATCTGCGCAGCCTGCCGCCGGTCGCGCAGCCGAACCGGCCGCACGACCTCGGCTTCCCGTTCAACCTGCAGGCCTCGCTCGCGGTCTGGCGCGCGCTTTACTTCCGGCCCGGCGTCTACGCGTCGGATCGCGCGCGCAGCGCCGAATGGAATCGCGGCGCCTATCTGGTCGAAGGGCTCGGCCACTGCAACGCCTGCCATTCGAGCCGCAATGCGCTCGGCGCGCCGGCCGGACCGCTCGACCTGGCCGGCGGCCTGATTCCGGTGCAGAACTGGTATGCGCCGTCGCTGACCCCGCTCGACGAGGCGAGCGTCGCCGAATGGGACGTGCGCGACGTCGTCGCGCTGCTGAAGACCGGCGTCTCGCCGCGCGGCAGCGTGATGGGCCCGATGACCGAAGTCGTGTTGAACGGGACGCAGCACCTCTCCGATGCCGACCTGACCGCGATGGCAAGCTTCCTGAAGGCACTGCCGCCGGCGCGTTCGATCCGGCCCGAGAGCAAGGCCGGCGCTCCGGCCGGCGAAGCCGCGGCCCGCGGCGCGCGACTCTACGAGACGCACTGCCTGCAGTGCCACGGCGAGGACGGCGCCGGCGTGCCGGGCGCCTACCCGGCGCTCGCCGGCAGCCGCGCGGTGACGATGTCCGCATCGGCGAACCTGGTCCACGTCGTGCTGCGCGGCGGCTTCTCGCCGGCGACGGCCGGCAATCCGCGGCCGTTCGGGATGCCGCCGTTCGCGACGGTGCTGGGCAACGACGACGTCGCCGATCTGCTGTCCTATATCCGCAGCGCGTGGGGCAACCGGGGCGCGCCGGTGTCGGCGCTCGAGGTCAGCCGCTACCGCGGCGACGCGCCGCGATAGCCGTCGATCCGCGTGATCGGTCGCCGCGCGGCTCTTGGCGGCGCGCGATCAGCGATCAGCGGTCAGAACGGAATGTCGTCGTCCATGTTGTCGAAGCCGGTCGACGACTTCGGCGCGCTCTTCGCGGCTGGCGCCGCGCGCGATGCCGGCTGCGGCCGCTCGCCGTAGCCGGACGGCGTGCCTTCGTCGGCGCCGCCGCCCATGCCTTCGCGGCCGCCGAGCATCTTCATTTCCTCGGCGATGATCTCGGTCGTGTACTTCTCGGCGCCGTCCTTGTCGGTCCACTTGCGCGTCTTCAGGCGCCCTTCGACATAGACCGAGCGGCCCTTCTTCAGGTATTCGCCGGCGATCTCGGCGAGGCGGTCGTAGAACACGACGCGGTGCCATTCGGTCTCTTCGACCTTGTCGCCCGAATCCTTGTTCTTCCAGCTCCGCGTCGTCGCGACGCCGATGTTGCAGACCGCACTGCCGTTCGGCGTGTAGCGGACCTCGGGATCGCGGCCGAGATTGCCGATGATGATGACTTTGTTGACCGACGCCATGGCGCGCTCCTGAGACGAAAAACGGGGTTTCGCGAATTATGCGACCGCGCTCCGGCGCCGCCGCGCCCTCGGAAGCGGGAAGCCCCGTTCGGGGCGGTGCCGTAACATCGAACGCGCTCCCTTCGCCGTCATGCCTGCCGCTTCCGCCGCTCCCCATCCGACCCGCGCCGACCCGGCGCAAATCCTGCAGCAAGTCTTCGGCTACGCGGCGTTCCGCGGCGCGCAGGCCGAGATCGTCGACCACGTCGTCGGCGGCGGCGATGCGCTGGTGCTGATGCCGACCGGCGGCGGCAAGAGCCTGTGCTATCAGGTCCCGGCGATCGCCCGCCACGGCGCCGGCCGCGGCGTCGCGCTGGTCGTCAGTCCGCTGATCGCGCTGATGCACGACCAGGTCGGCGCGCTCGAGGAAGCCGGCGTCCACGCGGCGTTCCTCAATTCGTCGCTCGAGGCCGACGAGGCTCGGGCGATCGAGCGCGAGATGATGGCGGGCCGACTCGTGCTGCTGTATGCGGCGCCGGAGCGGATCGCGACGCCGCGCTTCCTGGCCCAGCTCGATTCGCTGCACGAGCGCGGCCTGCTGAGCCTGTTCGCGATCGACGAGGCCCATTGCGTCAGCCAGTGGGGCCACGATTTTCGCGAGGACTACCTCGGCCTGAACGTGCTGCACGAGCGCTACGCCGACGTGCCGCGGATCGCGCTGACCGCGACCGCCGACGAGCTGACGCGCGCCGACATCGTCGAGCGGCTGCAGCTGCAGGAAGCGCGCATCTTCGTCAGCAGCTTCGACCGGCCGAACATCCGCTATGCCGTCGTCGAGAAGGACAACGCGCGGGCCCAGCTGCTGCGCTTCGTCCGCGACGAGCACGACGGCGAGGCCGGCATCGTCTATTGCCAGTCGCGCAAGAAGGTCGACGAGACCGCCGACTGGCTGCGCGCCGAAGGCGTCGCCGCGCTGTCGTATCACGCCGGCCTCGACGCCGCGGTGCGCAAGCGCAACCAGGACCGCTTCCTGCGCGAGGACGGCGTCGTGATGGTCGCGACGATCGCGTTCGGCATGGGCATCGACAAGCCCGACGTGCGCTTCGTCGCGCACCTCGACCTGC
>JBDTXV010000106.1:0-7034 GCA_040006015.1 Caldimonas sp. | reverse complement strand
GTCGCCGATCTTGTCCTTCGGCGCGAACACCGGCCAATGGTCGGGGAACGGCAGGAACGGCAGGTGGTCGTACCAGACCGGATCGTGCAGGCACAGGCTCTTGTAGCGCTTGCGCCAGGAGTCGCCGGGGCGCGCGTTCTTCTCGACGATGACGGTCGGCACGCCGAGCCGCCGCAGCCGCGCACCGAGCGCGATGCCGCCCTGCCCGCCGCCGACGATCACGACCTCGGGCTGCTCGGTCGTGCCGAGGGCGGCGGCCTCATGCTGGCGCTGCTCGAGCCAGGTCTTGCGGCCCGGCTGCGCGCCGTGCTCGGCGCCCTTGACGCGGCGTGCGCCGGTGCGCTCCTCGAAGCCCTTCAGTTCCGTCATCGTCGTCAGCAGGGTCCAGGCCTTGCCGCCGCGCAGCCGCAGGTGGCCGCGACCGCGCGCGACCGCGGTCTCGAACGTGAACCAGGCCTCGACGACGCCGGCCGCCTCGCTCGCCTCGCCTTCGACGGCGAACGCGGTCGGACGCGTGTCGGCCAGGCGCGCCTTCAGCATCGCGCGGATCGCTTCGGGGCCTTCCTGCGTGCGGATGTTCCAGGTGAAGGCGACCAGGTCGCGCCAGTAGCAATCGGCTTCGAAGAGCGCGACTGCGGCGTCCACGTCGCCGCGCGTCAGCGTGGACTCGAAGTCGGCCAGCCAGGCGCCGGCGATCTGGGTCGGGTGAGTGGACAAGTCCGTCATCGCTTGCTCCCTTGCTCCGTCTGCGGGTTCGAGTGGCCTGCCGCTGCACGAGCGGTGTCGTTCATCCGCGGCCAAGGCCGATGATTCGCGCCGAGCGTGGCCGCCACCGATAGAACAAACCCTGTGGAACGAGAGTTGCCGGAGGTCCGCGCGATTGATCGCCGGCGCCGACAGGCGCACACTTTGCGAGGTCATTCACAAAGCCCGGGCAATGCATCCGGGCCCAACCGGAGACACGCCATGACACTGAAATCGAACCTCGACGACATCCTCGGGCGCGCCGCGCGCGCCGGCGACGTGCCCGGCGTCGTCGCCCTGGTGACCGACCGCGAGCGCACGCTGTACGAAGGCGCCTTCGGCAAGCGTGCGCTCGGCAGCGACGCCGCGATGACCGTCGACACCGTGGGCTGGATCGCCTCGTGCACGAAGGCCATCACCGGCGCCGCGTGCATGCAGCTGGTCGAGCAGGGCCGCATCGATCTCGACAGCCCGGCACAGAAATGGGTGCCGCGGCTGGCCGAGTGCAAGGTGCTCGAAGGCTTCGACGACGCCGGCCAGCCGCGCCTGCGTGCGCCGAAGCGGCCGATCACGTTGCGCCACCTGCTGACCCACACCGCCGGCTTCGGCTACGAGTTCTGGAGTGCCGAGACCGGCCGCTACCAGGCGGCGACCGGCACGCCGGGGATCATCACCTGCGCGGAGGCCGCGCTGATGCAGCCGCTGCTGTTCGATCCGGGCGAGCGCTGGATGTACGGCATCAGCATCGACTGGGCCGGCAAGATCGTCGAGGCGGTCAGCGGCCGGAAGATCGGCGCCTACATGGCCGAGAACCTGTTCGGCCCGCTCGGCATGCGCGACACCGCGTTCCGCATCCGTCCGGACATGCAGGCGCGGCTCGCGAAGATCCACCACCGCGACGACCAGGGCGCACTGACCGCCGGTGACCTGACGATCGAGCAAAGCCCCGAAAACGAGATGGCCGGCGGCGGCCTGTACGGCACGATGCCCGACTACATCCGCTTCGTGCGCATGATCCTGAACGACGGGCAGGGCGAGTTCGGCCGCGTGCTGAAGGCCGACACGGTGCAGCTGATGAGCCGCAACGCGATGGGCGACATCCGCGTCGCGATGCTGCCGACCCAGGCGCCTCCGCTCACCAACGACGCCGAGTTCTTCCCGGGCGTGCCGAAGTCTTGGGGCCTCTCGTTCCAGATCAACGAAGCCCCTGCTCCGACCGGACGCCCCGCGGGCCAGCTGATGTGGGCGGGCCTGGCGAACTCGTACTTCTGGATCGACCGCCGGACCGGCATCGGCGGCGCCTACATGACGCAGATCCTGCCGTTCGCAGACGTGAAGGCGCTGCCGCTGTATTACGAGTTCGAATCGGCGGTGTATCACTCGTTGCAGTAGTACCGGAGCGCGCATCGAAGGCCGGCTCGGCAACGCAGGTGGCCGAGGCGGCGCCGCGGTCGAGGCCTGCGGGTCGCCACAATGCCGACCATGATCGTCACGCGACGCCCGAATGCCCTGCGCCTGTTCTTCACGCTGCGCGGCTCGATCCTGCCACGCATTGCCGGCAGCCTTGCCACGTGTACAGCCCTGGCGGTGGCGGTCACGTTGAGCCACGGCATCCTGTTCGACGCGAAGATCACGCTGACGCCGGTGCCGTTCTCGCTGATCGGGCTGGCACTGGCGATCTTCCTCGGCTTTCGCAACGGCGCCGCCTACGACCGCTACTGGGAAGCGCGCAAGCTGTGGGGCGCGCTGCTCGCCCACGGGCGCAGCCTGGCGCGGCAGCTGCTGACGCTGACGCGCCTGCCGCCTGTGCCCGCCCGGCCGCCCGGCGATGCGCCGCATGCGATCGACGTGCGCCACGCGATCCTGCGCCGCACGATCGCGTTCGCGCACGCGCTGCGCCATCAGCTGCGCGGCACCGAGGCGGCGGCCGACCTGCAGCCGTGGCTGGTGCCGCCGGAGCGGACCGCCGTCGCCGTCGCGCGATCGGGCACCGAGCTGTTGCTGCGTCTGAGCAGCCGCGAGCTCGGCGAGCTGTTGCGCGCCGGGCAGGTCGATCCGCAGATCGCCGCGCAGATCGACCGCGAGATGTCCGGTCTGACTGCCGTCGCGGCCGGCTGCGAGCGCATCAGGTCGACGCCGATTCCGTTCGCCTACACACTGCTGCTGCACCGCACGGCTTACCTGTACTGCTTCCTGCTGCCGTTCGGGCTCGTCGACCAGATCGGCTTCATGACCCCCTTCGTCGTCGCGATCGTCGCCTACACGTTCTTCGGTCTCGACGCCGTCGGCGACGAGATCGAAGATCCGTTCGGGCTGCGCGCGAATCACCTGCCGCTCGATGCGCTGTGTCGCACGCTGGAGATCAACCTGCTCGAGGCGATGGGCGCCGGGGTCTTGCCGGCCGCGCTCGAACCGGTCGACGATCGCCTGCATTGAGCGAGGAGAACAACGGATGGATCCGACGCCGCCTCTGAGCTTGCACGTTCCCGAGCCGAGCGGGCGTCCGGGTCGCGAGACCGACTTCTCGTACCTGCACCTGTCGCCGGCCGGCGCGGTGCGCAAGCCCGCTCTCGACGCGGCGCCGGCCGACACCGCCGACCTCGCCTTCACGCTGGTGCGCGTGCTCGACGACGCCGGCCGCGCGGTCGGTCCGTGGGCGCCGCCCACCGATCTGCCGCTGCTCGAGCGCGGCCTGCGCGCGATGATGAAGACGCGCGCGTTCGACGCGAAGATGCTGATCGCGCAGCGCCAGAAGAAGATCTCGTTCTACATCCAGTGCCTCGGCGAAGAAGCGATCGCGACCGCCCATGCGCTCGCGCTGCGGCCCGGCGACATGTGCTTTCCGACGTACCGCCAGCAGGGCCTGCTGCTCGCGCGCGACGACATCCCGATGGCCGAGCTGATCTGCCAGCTGATGAGCAACGCGCGCGATCCGATGAAGGGGCGCCAGCTGCCGGTGATGTATTCGTACAAGCGCGCCGGCTTCTTCACGATCAGCGGCAACCTCGCGACGCAGTTCATCCAGGCGGTCGGCTGGGGCATGGCGTCGGCGATCAAGGGCGACACGAAGATCGCATCGGCATGGATCGGCGACGGCGCGACCGCCGAGGCCGACTTCCACACCGCACTGACCTTCGCGCATGTGTACCGGGCGCCGGTGATCCTCAACGTCGTCAACAACCAGTGGGCGATCTCGACGTTCCAGGCCATCGCCGGCGGCGAGGCGACGACGTTCGCGGCGCGCGGCGTCGGCAGCGGCATCGCGTCGCTGCGGGTCGACGGCAACGACTTCCTCGCGGTGCTCGCCGCGTCGCGGTGGGCCGCCGAACGCGCGCGCCGCAACCTCGGGCCGACATTGATCGAATGGCTGACCTACCGCGCCGGCGCCCATTCGACTTCGGACGATCCGTCGCGCTATCGACCCGCCGACGACTGGCAGCACTTCCCTCTCGGCGACCCGATCGCGCGGCTGAAGCAGCATCTGGTCGGCCTCGGCGCCTGGTCCGACGAAGCGCATCGGCGCACGCAACAGGAACTCGAGGCCGAGGTCGGCGCGGCGCTGAAGGAGGCCGAACGCCACGGCGGCACGCTGATCGACGGCCATGTGCCGCCGCTCGAGTCGATGTTCGAGGATGTCTACAAGGAGATGCCGGCGCATCTGCACGAGCAGCTGCGCCAGGCACGCAGCGCAGCGGCCGTGCGCGACGCGTCGCCCGCGTCTGCCGGCGCGGCTCGCGCCGGAACAGACGGCCGGGACGCCTGACGATGGCTCGCATGACGATGATCCAGGCGCTGCGCTCGGCGATGGACGTGATGCTCGAGCGCGACCCGAACGTCGTCGTCTTCGGCCAGGACGTCGGCTATTTCGGCGGCGTGTTCCGCTGCACCGAAGGGCTGCAGGCGAAATACGGCCGCTCGCGCGTGTTCGACGCGCCGATCTCCGAAGGCGGCATCGTCGGCACGGCGATCGGCATGGCGGCTTACGGGCTGCGGCCGGTGGTCGAGGTCCAGTTCGCCGACTACTTCTATCCGGCCTCCGACCAGATCGTCTCCGAGGCGGCGCGGTTGCGCTATCGCTCGGCCGGCGACTTCGATGCGCCGATCACGATCCGCATGCCGTGCGGCGGCGGCATCTACGGCGGACAGACGCACAGCCAGAGCCCGGAGGCGCTGTTCACACATGTCTGCGGACTGCGCACGTTGATGCCGAGCAATCCGTACGACGCGAAGGGCCTGCTGATCGCGTCGATCGAGAACGACGACCCGGTGATCTTTCTCGAGCCGAAGCGGCTCTACAACGGCCCGTTCGACGGCCATCACGACCGGCCCGTGGTGCCGTGGTCGCAGCATGCATTGGGCGAGGTTCCGGAAGGCCACTACACGCTGCCGCTCGAATCGGCCGCGGTGTTTCGCGCCGGCGCCGACCTGACGGTGCTGACCTACGGCACGATGGTCTTCGTCGCCGAGGCCGCAGCGGCGGAAAGCGGCGTCGACGCCGAGATCATCGACCTGCGCAGCCTGTGGCCGCTCGACCTGGCGGCGATCGTCGCATCGGTCCGGAAGACCGGCCGCTGCGTCGTCGCCCATGAAGCGACGCGCACCAGCGGCTTCGGCGCCGAGCTCGTCGCGCTGGTCCAGGAGCATTGCTTCTATCACCTCGAAGCGCCGATCGAACGCGTGACCGGCTGGGACACGCCGTATCCGCATGCGCTCGAATGGGCCTACTTCCCGGGTCCGGCGCGCGTCGCCGCCGCGTTCATGCGCGCGATGGAGGCCTGACGTGGCCGCCGGCATCCGCGTGATCAAGGTGCCCGATGTCGGCGAAGGCATCGCCGAGGTCGAGCTCGTGGCCTGGCATGTGCAGCCCGGCGACACGGTGGCCGAGGACCAGGGGCTCGCCGACGTGATGACCGACAAGGCCAGCGTCGAGATCCCGTCGCCGGTCGCCGGCCGCGTGCTCGCGCTCGGCGGCGCGGTCGGACAGATGCTCGCGGTCGGCGCCGAGCTGATCCGGATCGAGATCGAAGGCGGCGGCGCGGCGACGGCTGTTGCCGCTGTGATCGCTGCGCCGGCATCGGGCGTCGCGAGTCTCGCCGCAACGCCGGCGGTGCGACAGGGCGTGCTGGCGCAAGCCGACCCACGAGCCGTGAAGACGCCGCCCGTTGCCGAGGCACGAGCCGAGCCGCTGCCGGCAGCCGCGCGGTCACCCGCCGTGCCGGCGCCAAACCGAGCCGCCGCCGATCGCCCGATCGCGTCGCCGGCGCTGCGGCGGCGCGCCTGGGAGCTCGGCGTCGATCTGAAGGACGTGACGGCAAGCGGCAGCGGCGGCCGCATCGTGCTTGCCGACCTCGATGCCCACGTCGCCGCGCATGGGCCGCAGACGCCGACCAAGCGGCCGGACGACAGGCCGTCCACGCAATACGCCGAACGCAGCGACGAACAGGCGCTGCCGGTGATCGGCCTGCGCCGCCGCATCGCGCAGCAGATGCAGGAATCGAAGCGCCGCATCCCGCATTTCAGCTACGTCGAGGAGATCGACGTGACCGAGATCGAGGCGCTGCGCGCGACGCTGAACGCGAAGTGGGATACCGAGCGCGGCCACCTGACGCTGTTGCCGCTGCTGATGCGTGCGATGGTGCTCGCGGTGCGCGAGTTCCCGCAGATCAACGCGCGCTTCGACGACGACGCCGGCATCGTGACGCGACACGGCGCGGTGCACATCGGCATCGCGACACAGACTCCGCATGGCCTGATGGTGCCGGTGGTGCGCCACGCCGAAGCCCGCGACCCGTGGGCGCTGGCGGCCGAAACCGCGCGCCTCGCCGAAGCCGCGCGGGCGGGCCGCGCGACCCGTGCCGAGCTGAGCGGCTCGACGATCACGATCAGCAGCCTCGGCGCGCTCGGCGGCATCGTCTCGACGCCGGTGATCAACCGCCCCGAGGTCGCGATCGTCGCGGTCAACCGCATCGTCGAGCGGCCCGTGATGCGCGGCGCCGCGATCGTGCCGCGCAAGATGATGAATCTGTCGTCGTCGTTCGACCACCGGGTCGTCGACGGCATCGATGCCGCCCGCTTCGTGCAGGCGCTGCGCACGATGCTCGAAGGCCCGGCCCTGCTCTTCGTCGAGTAGCGCGCTTGGAATCCGGACCCGAACAGACCGCTGCCGACGACCGGCCTCGACCTGCTCCTGACCTTCAGCGAGAAGCGGCGTATGACTGCAAGGCAGCGGTTGCGATCGGCAATGGCAGCGCCCCGAACTCACGTTTTCGATCGAATTGCGGCCATTCGTT
>JBDTXV010000105.1:0-7063 GCA_040006015.1 Caldimonas sp. | reverse complement strand
ACCGCGTTCGAGATCGAGACGCAGTGGCTGGTCGAGGCGGCGGCGCGGCGCCAGAAGTGGATCGACCAGGCCCAGTCGCTGAACATCTACATGGCCGGCGCCTCGGGCAAGAAGCTCGACGAGACCTACAAGCTCGCGTGGCTGCGCGGCTTGAAGACGACCTATTACCTGCGCACCGTCGGCGCGACGCATGCCGAGAAGTCGACGGTCAAATCGGGACAGCTGAATGCGGTCGCGAGCGGCTCGGCATCGACTCTCGCCGCGACGAAGAGCGTTGCGCCGACGAGCGCTGCGCTGAGCTCGGCCTCCGACGACGATCTCGCCGGCGACATCAAGTTCTGCGCGCTCGACGATCCGGAATGCGAAGCCTGCCAATGATCGACGCGTGCGTGCGGAAGTTCTGCTCGCCGTCGTCGGTGATCTCTTCTCCGCACTCGTGTCGCAGTGCACGAAGCGCGCTGCTATGTCGATGCGATACAGCAACAAGAAGTGCGCGCAAATGTCAATAAGTGCTTGGGCTTCTTACACAACACTCTCATAATTCAAACGTACAGGAAACCGACAATGCTGGTCTGGGAAGAAGACGTCATACCCGCGAAAGTTCATACCGCGAACCCCGCGCAGAACCCGATTTCTGCGACGCGTTTCGTTGCGACGCCGACGGCTCTCGTCGCTGCGTCGACCGCGCCGACGCGCGAACCGGTGAAGAACATTGCCGCAGTGGCACCGGCTGTCGCACGGCGCGTCAACGCCGCCGACAAGCGCATCATCAACGGCAAGACCGACGTCAACCAGCTGGTCCCGTTCAAGTACAAGTGGGCCTGGGAAAAGTACCTCGCGACCTGCTCGAACCACTGGATGCCGCAGGAGATCAACATGTCGCGCGACATCGCGACCTGGAAGGATCCGAACGGCCTCACCGAAGACGAGCGCCGCATCGTCAAGCGCAACCTCGGCTTCTTCGTGACCGCCGATTCGCTGGCCGCGAACAACATCGTGCTCGGCACCTATCGCCACATCACCGCACCCGAGTGCCGGCAGTTCCTGCTGCGCCAGGCGTTCGAAGAGGCGATCCACACGCACGCCTACCAGTACATCGTCGAATCGCTCGGTCTCGACGAGAGCGAGATCTTCAACGCCTACAACGAAGTCAAGTCGATTCGCGACAAGGACGAGTTCCTGCTGCCGTTCATCGGCGAGATCATGGACCCGAACTTCCACACCGGGACACAAGAGAACGACCAGAAACTGCTGAAGTCGCTGATCGTGTTCGCATGCCTGATGGAAGGCCTCTTCTTCTACGTCGGCTTCACGCAGATCCTCGCGCTCGGCCGGCAGAACAAGATGACCGGCGCCGCCGAGCAGTACCAGTACATCCTGCGCGACGAGTCGATGCACTGCAATTTCGGCATCGACCTGATCAATCAGATCAAGGTCGAGAACCCGCAGCTGTGGACGCCGCAGTTCAAGACCGAGATCAAGGCCCTGTTCCTGAAGGCGGTCGATCTCGAATACCGCTATGCCGAAGACACGATGCCGCGCGGCGTGCTCGGGATGAACGCGTCGATGTTCAAGGGCTATCTGCGTTACATCGCCAATCGGCGCGCGACGCAGATCGGCTTGGAAGAGCTTTTCCCGAACGAGGAGAACCCGTTCCCGTGGATGAGCGAAATGATCGATTTGAAGAAGGAGCGCAATTTTTTCGAGACCCGCGTCATCGAGTACCAGAGCGGTGGCGCACTGTCGTGGGACTGATCCTGGACACGGCCTTTCGGCCTGTCGAGTGCCTGCCGAAGGCCGGGCCGCACGCTAGCGGTCGGGCTTGAAGCCGACGTTTCGAGTGTTCGGAGTCGAAGTCTGCGAAGCCCTCGTGCAAACGGCGAGGGCACAAGAGAGATCAAGATTCGCGAACCATGATGCGCCGACACAGAAGCGGCGTGCGGGGTTCGCAACCCGATTCATCGTACCGGGGCGCCCCTCCTGGGCAGATTCCGGGCGATGAATAGCTGTACGGAACCGATCAACGTTCGGCGCCGGCCAGTTCTTTTGTCAACTTGATCAAGGAGAAACGTAATGGCAACTGCAAAGAAGGCTTCGGCCAAGAAATCGGCCGCTAAAAAGTCGCCGGCAAAGAAGATGACGGCCAAGAAGTCGCCGGCGAAGAAGGCCGGTGCAAAGAAGACCGCGACCAAGAAGGCCGGCGCGAAGAAGACCGCGACGAAGAAGACGTCGGCCAAGAAGACTGCAGGCAAGAAGGCCCCGGCGCGCAAGGCCGCAGGCAAGAAGGCCCCGGCCAAGAAGTCGGCCGCGAAGAAGGGTGCAGCCAAGAAGACTGGCGCGAAGAAGTCGACGGCGAAGAAGGCCTCCGCGAAGAAGGCGCCGGCCAAGAAGGCCGCCGCGAAAAAGGCACCCGCAACTCCTGCCCCAGCTGCAGCACCCGCAGCGCCCGCGAAGACGTCGCTCAGCCCGCAGGCTGCGTGGCCCTTCCCGACGGGCAGCAAGCCCTGACGAATCAGGCTTGCGAAAGCTTCGAAAACCCGGCTCCGGCCGGGTTTTTTTTGCGCCGCGTTACTCGAGGCCGAGTGCTTCGCGGTCGAGGCGGTGGTTCTGGCCGCCGCGGCTCGCGATCTTGATTGCGCCAATGCGGTTGCCGAGCTCGGCGCAGCGTTGCAGCGGCCATTCGCGTTCGAGCCCGTACAACAGCGCACCGCGGAATGCGTCGCCACAGCCGGTCGGGTCGACCACCTCGCGCGCCGCGATGCCGGGAACATGGTGGCGCACGCCGCGCTCCCAGATGTCGCAGCCCTGCGCTCCGAGTGTCACGATCACGCCGTGCAGGTGCGAGTTCGATAGCGCTTCGAGCGAACGCCCTGTGCGCTCGCACAGCATCCGCGCCTCGTAGTCGTTCAGTGCGACCCAGCTTGCGAGATCGACGAAGCCGGAAAGTTCCGCGCCGTCGAACATCGGCAAGCCCTGGCCCGGGTCGAAGATGAACGGGATCGCGGCGTCGGCCAGCTGGCGCGCGTGCTGCAACATAGCGTCGCGGCCGTCGGGCGCGATGATCGCGAGCCGGATGTCGCTCCTGTCCGGTACCGCCGTCGCGTGTGCCGACTGCATTGCGCCCGGATGAAATGCGGTGATCTGGTTGTTGTCCTGGTCGGTGATGATGATTGCCTGCGCGGTGTAGCTGCCGGCGACGATACGGACCAGCTCGGTGCTCGCACCCCAGCCGCGCAGACGCTCGAGATACTCGGCGCCGTCGTCGCCGACCGCGGCCAGCACGCGCGCATCGCTGCCGAGCTGGCTCAACGTGTAGGCGATGTTGCCGGCGCAGCCGCCGAACTCGCGGCGCAGCGTCGGCACCAGGAACGAGACGTTCAGGATGTGCAACTGCTCGGGCAGGATCTGCTGCGCGAAGCGACCGGGAAACGTCGTGATCGTGTCGAACGCGAGGGACCCGCAAATCAGTACCGACATGGGAACTCCAAAATAGGACGACGTGCCGCGACGCCTTTGTCAGGGATAGAAGATCTCGACGGTGTATCCGGTCACGCGTGCGTCGCGCGTGCCGAGCATCGTCTGCAGCACAGCCTCTCCGCCGGGCGGCAGCACGGCCGGGACCGTTTGGAACAGTTTCGCCGGAAGGGCCTTGCGCGCGACGAGCTTGCCGCTCGCATCGGTCAGGCTCAGCTCGACTGCCGGCAGCGCGACCGCGACGCTGCTGCGGCTGTGCAGCGTCACCGCGAGTCGAAACGCCTCCCTGCCGGGGACCTTCGTCAACGCGGTGCTCTCGACCGTGATGTCTTCGATCCGGCGCGGCGCCTCGAGCGTGCAGCCCGCGACCTCGCACCACTGCGCGAGGGCCGGACGCAGCTCGGGCCATTGCGCCGCGGCGAGGTCGCGGAAGTGATGGACGGCCTGCAACGCCAAGGTCGCGAGCAGCAGCGCCGCGCCGAGGATCATCGCGCCGTGCACCTTCGGCTGTTGCCAGTAGGCGAGACGTTCGGCGCGGCGCAGGAATTCGGGCGCGGGTGGCGCTTCGACTGCCGGTTCTGCCGCCGCCACGGCCTCGTCCGGAGTCTCGGGCTCGTCGACGAAGACGTCGTCGCCCATCAGGTCGGAGTCGAAGCGGGCATCGGAGAAGTCGGGCCGGTCGCGTTCGCGAAGGTGGGCCGGCGAGGGGCGGCGGATTGCCGCACGTCGCGCCCTGAACAGATGCGCTTCGATCTCTTCCTCGAGCGAGGTCTCGAGGTCGTGCGCCGACGGAACAGCTTCCTCGATCGAGCTCTCCGATTCGCCGTCGCCGTCGCGGCCCAGGTCGATCGGCGCGGATGCGGGCGGCCGATCGGTCGTCTCCGCCGCTGCCGCTGCCGCTGCCGGCCTCGGCCTCGGCGGCGCATCCGCCGTTTCCGGCGTCATCTCGAAGAGTCCTTCGAGCGCGTTGAAGACCTCGCTGCAGCGGCCGCAGCGGACCCAGCCTCCCGAGACTTCGAGCTGGTCTTCGACGACCCGGAACGCGGTGCCGCAGGCGCTGCAGCGCGTTGCCAGGCTCATCGCGCGACGCTGCGCGGGATCCCGGCGCCGAGGACCCCGGTCATCAGCACCCAACCGTCCTCGCTGTCACCGACGGCGAGCTCGATCCAAGGCCGATAGCTCGCGGCGATTTCGGCGGCCTGCCGCTCGAGGATGCCCGCGAGCACGAGCTCGCCGCCGGCTTCGAGATGCCCGCAGAGCAGCGGCGCGAGCAGCTTCAGCGGCGTCGAGAGTATGTTCGCAACGACCAGCGCATAGCGGCCGTCGGCCGCGTCCGGCGCGCCGGCGCGGACCTCGACGCCGTTCGCGCGGGCGTTCGCTCGCGTCGCCGCGACTGCTTGGCGGTCGATGTCGACGGCGTCGATGCGTTGCGCTCCGTGCAGCGCGCCTGCGATGGCGAGGATCCCGGAGCCGCAACCGTAGTCGAGCATCCGCGGCCACGGCGGCGTGCGACCGCTTGCGCGTCGCGCAATCCAGCGCAGGCACATCCGCGTCGTCGGATGGGTGCCGGTGCCGAAGGCCATTCCCGGGTCGAGTCGGATCACGCGGACCGCGTCGTCGCGCGGCTCGTGCCAGCTCGGGACGATCCAGAAGCCGGGCGCGATTTCGGTCGGCGCAAACTGCGCCTGCGTCAGCGTGACCCAGTCGCGATCGGCGATCGGCTCGATCGAGCACAGCCGGACGTCGTCGCCGGCCGCGGCGAGCAGGCGCGTCGCGGCGGCCTGAGCGGTCGGCGCATCGGCGAACAGGGCCTTGACGACCGAGCGCGGCCAGCCGGCATTCTCGATAGGGACGCCCGGCTCGCCGAACAGCGCACGTTCCGCGTCGGTGTCCGCGTCGGCGTCTTCGACCGATGCCGATAGCGCGCCGTATTCGTCGACGAGCGCATCGGAAACCGTCTCGGCACTCGCGGCCTGTGCGAGCAGCGTCACTTCGACCATCGCCGGCTCAGCGGTTGTGCTGGCTTATCCAGCCTTCGAGATAGTGGATGCTGGTGCCGCCCTCGACGAACTTCGCATCGACCATCAGCTCGCGGTGCAGCGGGATGTTCGTCAGGATGCCTTCGATGACGGTCTCGGACAACGCGATGCGCATCCGCGCCAGCGCCTGCTCGCGCGTGTCGCCATGGACGATGATCTTGCCGATCATCGAGTCGTAGTTCGGCGGCACGTAGTAGTTCGTGTACGCATGCGAGTCGACGCGCACGCCGGGCCCGCCGGGTGCATGCCAGGTCGTGATCCGGCCGGGCGACGGCTTGAAGTTGTACGGGTCTTCGGCGTTGATCCGGCACTCGATCGCATGCCCGCGGCACTGGATGCTGCGTTGCGGGAACGGCAGCTTCTCGTTGGCCGCGACGCGGATCTGCATCTGCACGATGTCGATGCCGGTCACCCATTCGGTCACGGGATGTTCGACCTGTACGCGCGTGTTCATCTCGATGAAGAAGAACTCGCCGTCCTCGTACAAGAACTCGAACGTGCCGGCGCCGCGGTAGCCGATGCGCTTGCACGCTGCAGCGCAGCGTTCGCCGATCCGCTCGATCACGCGCCGCGGAATTCCGGGCGCGGGCGCCTCCTCGATGATCTTCTGGTGGCGCCGCTGCATCGAGCAATCGCGCTCGCCGAGCCAGACCGCGTTCTTGTGCTGGTCGGCGAGCACCTGGATCTCGATGTGGCGAGGGTTCTCGAGAAATTTCTCGAGATAGACGGCCGGATTGCTGAAGGCGGCTCCGGCCTCGGCGCGCGTCGTCTGCACCGCGGAGACCAATGCGGCCTCGGTGTGCACGACCCGCATTCCGCGGCCGCCGCCGCCGCCAGACGCCTTGATGATGACCGGGTAGCCGACCGCGCGAGCCGCCTTGATGACTTCCTTCGGATCGTCGGGCAGCGCGCCGTCGGAGCCGGGCACGCACGGCACGCCGGACTTGATCATCGCCTGCTTGGCCGAGACCTTGTCGCCCATCAACCGGATCGATTCGGGCGTCGGGCCGATGAACGTGAAACCGCTGCGCTCGACTCGCTCCGCGAAGTCGGCGTTCTCGGACAGGAAGCCGTAGCCCGGATGGATCGCCTCGGCGTCGGTCACTTCGGCGGTCGAGATGATCGCCGGCATGTTGAGGTAGCTCTGCGCCGAGGCGGCCGGACCGATGCAGACCGCTTCGTCGGCCAGCTTCACGTATTTCGCGTCGCGATCGGCCTCGGAATAGACGACCACCGTCTTGATGCCGAGCTCGCGGCAAGCGCGCTGGATGCGGAGGGCGATTTCGCCTCGATTGGCAATCAGAATCTTCTTGAACATCGAGCTCAATCGCGCCGGCGCGCTGCGCGATTTGGCTGCGCCGCATCGCCTGCGGCGATTTCGCCTCGATTGGCAATCAGAATTTTCTCGGGCGTCGTGCTCATTCGATGATGAACAGCGGTTGCCCGAATTCGACCGCCTGGCCGTTCTCGCACAAGATCTGTTTGACGGTGCCGGCCTTGTCGGCTTCGATCTCGTTCATGATCTTCATCGCTTCGATGATGCAGATCGC
>JBDTXV010000104.1:0-7103 GCA_040006015.1 Caldimonas sp. | reverse complement strand
CGACGTCGCCGTCGGCCTTCGACATCTCGTAGAGCTCGGTGTTGTCGGCGAGGTTGCTCGCGAGATGGTCGATCGTCTCGACCACGGTCTCGAGCGTGCGCTTCTCGCGCCCGAGCTCCTGGGCCCGCTTCGGCTCGTTCCAGACGTTCGGATTCTCGAGCGCCGCGTTGACTTCGTTCAGGCGGAGGGATTTCCGATCGTAGTCAAAGATACCCCCGGAGCGACTCGGTGCGCCGGGTCAGATCGGCGAGCGAGTTGCCGATCGCATTGATGTGTTCGACGTCCATCGGGTTTCCTTCGTGTCTCGATTGGCGCCGATTTTCTCATGCGGCGCGCGCCGGCCGGGCTCACGCGGCGAGAAACGCTTCGAGGTGCCGGGCCAGCGCTTCGGGCTGGTCGTGATGCAGCATGTGGCCGGCTGGAGAGAGGACATGCTTCTCGACCCGCGTGACGACCGCGAGGCGCTGGTGGAACTCTTCCTTCGTGTAGCGCGTGCCCCACCAGCGGCCGATGTCGGTCTGATCGCCTTCGACCCAGAGCAGCGGCGCGGTGATGAGCTTCCAGCATTGGAGCACTTCGTCCACGTGATAGAGCAGCGGCGTCGGCCGCTTGTGCAGCGGGTCGCCGAGGATTTCCCATTCGGCCGGGCTGCCGTCCGGTGCGGTCCGACGCCGCGACCAGTGCTGCGCGAGCCACGCGGCGCGGTCGCCGCGCAGCAGCGGGTTCGTCTTCTGCAGCCGGGCCGCGACCGCTTCGAGGCTCGGGTAGGTACGCAGCTCGTGGACCCGCTTCAGATCGTCGAGCCATTCGACGAAGCGCTTCGGCGCCTGCGACGCGCGGGTCTGCGGCGCGCCGAAGCCCTCGAGGTTGACGAGCCGGCGGACGCGCGCCGGCCGCAGGCCGGCGTAGATCATCACCACGTTGCCGCCCATGCTGTGGCCGACGAGGTCGATCGCCTGGTTCGGCACCAGCGCATCGAGCGCGCCGTCGAGATCGCCGGCGTAGTCGGGTATCCAGTAGGTGTCGCCGGGCGGTGTGTCGGTCAGCCCGAAGCCGCGCCAGTCGAGCGCGATGACCCAGCGCTCGGTCGGCAGCGCATCGACGACGAACTGGAACGACGCCGCGACGTCCATCCAGCCGTGCAGCATCACGAGCGGCGGACGCTCCGGCGTGACCAGCGACGGGTTGCCCCACGTCAGAACGTGATGGCGCAGGCCGCGTACACGGATGAACTCGCTGCGCGCGGTGCGGCGCGGCAGATAGATGGAGAGGTCGCTCATGGCCGCACTGTAGGCGAGCCACAAGAGGCGAGCCACGAGAGGCGAGCCATGAGCCCGCGTGGGACCCCGCGCTCGAAGGACGCCGGGGGGGCTATGCCGGATGCAGCGAAAGCACCCCGGCGCTGGTCAGAGGCTCCTGCGCCGGCGCGCCGCCGCTGCCAGGAGCCCGAGGCCGACGCCCATCAACGCCCACGTCTCGGGTTCCGGAATGCCGGCCACCGGCTCGAAGACCTCAATCGCCGTCCCTTGCACGCCGACCGTGAAGCCGTTCCAGAATTCATTCGATGTACTGCGCCACGTCACGGTGTCGAAGGCTCCAGTGAAGCGAAGCGCGCCGTGCGGTTCGCTCCCGCCGACGTTGTTTGCATTCAACTGGTACTCGAAATTGCCACCACCGAGATCGACGACAACCTTGCTCACCCCGCCGCAACCCCAGTAGCCGCACGCCTTGCCGCCGACACCGCCGACGCTGAGGAGATCGAAATCCTGGTCGAACGCATAGCCGTTGCCGTTCAGGCTGACGAAGGCGAAGACGGGATTCGCGACCGTCTGCGAGAAGCTCAATGTCTGAGTGCCGGCACGGCTCAGCGCGACGATGTCGGTGCCGGTCGGGCGGTTGTCGACGACGCTGCTCGTGTAAGGCGAGGACGGTCCCGAGCCATTGACCCAGTAGTCGATGCCGCCGGTCGGTTGATAGAAGCCGATGCCGTTCGCGTTCGTGTAGGTCACGTCGATTGTCGACGTCGGGGTCGTGATCGTCCCGTCGCCCTGGAACCCGGTCGTCGCGGTGTTCGCGCCGATCCAGTCAGTCCAGTAGATCGGTACCGCGCCGGCTTCGGCACTTGCGAGACCGAGAACGATTGCGATGAAGGAAGAAACAGCGCTGCCGACTCGTCTGGCGTTCATCTGGATTCTCCTTGCGGGCGTCGGCGCACGTGGCCACATGCAACCCTCGATCGCACGACACTAATGAACCTAGTTCGAGATACGGCCTTGTCAACCCCGCGTTCGCGGGGTGTCGATGCGCGAAACGCGCCGGGCCGTTGAACCGCCACCGCCGGAATGGGAATAGACCGAAACATCGTCGCTGCCGGCGTGGTCGGCAGAACATCGTCGGTTCGTGCGGAAAAGGAGTTCGCGATGAAGAACACCCGGCTTGTCTCCTGCATCGGTCTTGCCGTCGGCGCCGTGCTTGCGCTGGCCGCGACATCGAGCGCGGCCCAGTTCTCGGTCACGAACCTGGTCACCGACGACCAGGCCGCCAACCCTGCCCGCATCACCGACGTCGGGCTGGTCAACGCCTGGGGCTTGTCGTATCCGGCGACCGGACCGTTCTGGATCTCGTCGAACGGCACCGGGACGGCCGATCTCTACGCCGTCAACCCGGCGACGCAGAACACCGTCAAGCAGGCCCTCACCGTGACGATACCGGGCGACGGCAGCGTGACCGGCCAGGTCTTCAACGGCAACGCCGCCGCGGCGTTCGGCGGCGATCTGTTCCTGTTCGTCAGCGAGGACGGTACGGTATCGGGCTGGCGCGGGGCGCTCGGCTCGACCGCCGAGGCCCTCGTTTCCGGCTCGGCGGCGAACGTCTACAAGGGCGCGGCGTTCGCGACGACCGCCGGGTCGAGCTACCTCTATGCGGCGAACTTCCGCGCCGGATCGATCGACGTCGACAAGGGCAGCGCGGCATCGCCGTCGCTGACCGGCGCGTTCGTCGATCCTCTGCTGCCGAGCGGCTTCGCGCCGTTCAACATCCAGAACCTCGGCGGCACGCTGTACGTGACCTATGCGAAGCAGGACGGCACGAAGCACGACGAGATCGCCGGTGCAGGGCTCGGATTAGTCGACAGCTATGACCTGCAGGGCAACCTGCTCGCGCGCATCGCGACCGGCGGCACCTTGAACGCCCCGTGGGGGCTGGCGATCGCACCGTCGTCGTTCGGCGCGCTGGCCGGTGCGCTGCTCGTCGGCAACTTCGGCGACGGTCGCATCAACGCGTACGACGTGACGACGCACGCCTTTCTCGGCCAGATCCTCGACCTGAGCGGGTCCGAGCTGACGATCGACGGGCTCTGGGCGATCGCGCCCGGCAACAACGGCAATGCCGGCAGCAGCGCGCTGCTCTATTTCACGGCCGGACCGGACGACGAGAGCCACGGCGTGTTCGGCGTGCTGACGCCGGTGCCGGAGCCGTCGGTCGCGCTGCTGCTGATGGCCGGACTGCTCGGCCTCGCCGCACGCCGGGCGCGGCCTGCGACGCGCTATCGCGCGCGCGGGATCGCGTAAGTGCCGACGACGTGCGCGACGATCTCGTCGCTGCCTTCGGAATAGAGCGCGACCTCGCCGACCGCCATCGTCCTGCCGATCTTCACGAGCTTGCACTCGCCGACGATGCTCGCCTGCGCGCTCGGCTTGCGCAGGAAGTTGATCGTCAGGTTCGTCGTGACCGCGAGCGGCACGATGCCGATCTCGCCGAGCAGCGCGACGTAGAGCGCGACGTCGGCGACCATCATCAGCACCGGACCGGAGACGGTGCCGCCGGGACGCAATTCGTCCGGCCCGATGTGGTGCTTGATCGTCGCGGCGCGGTTGCCGACGTGCTCGACGATGCACTTGTTCTGCGGAAACTCCGCCGCGAGGAAGGCGCGGATCTCGGCTTTGCTTGCCTTGGTGGGTGTGGTCGCGCTCACTTGAGCAGCGCGACCGTGCGCCCGATGCGCGGCAGCCAGTTCCCGGTGATGTCCGCGGAAACGAGAATCCGCTCGGCGCGGCCGATCAGGCTCGCGCGCGGCACGGAACCGATGTAGCGCGAGTCTTCGCTGTTGTCGCGGTTGTCGCCGAGCATGAAGTACCGGTCGGCCGGCACCGTCAGCGGACTGAAGGATTTGCGGCTGCCGACACCGCGCAGAAATTGCACCGAACGCTCGCTGCCGGCCAGATGTTCGGTTGCGCGCGTGGCCTCGACCCGGAAGCCCGGACCGACCGTTTCATCGGTGACACCGATGTCGCTGTACCCGGCGGCGCGGCCGTTGATCAGCAGCACCTCGTTCCGCATCTCGACGACGTCGCCCGGCACCGCGATGAGGCGCTTGATCAGCCGAGTGCCGTCCTTCGGCGAGCTGAACGTCACGATGTCGCCGCGCCGGGGCTCGGCCAGACGCGCGAGCGACAGGTCGGTCAGCGGAATCTTCGCGTCGTAGGCCAGGCGGTTGATCAGGACCACGTCGCCTTCGAGGATCGTCGGTCGCATCGAGCCCGACGGGATCGTGTTCCAGTCGGCGATCGCGCTGCGGAAGAACGCAAAGCAGACGATGAAAACGAGGAAGCCGCGGTTGGACTTCAGCCACTGTTTCATTGGAGCTCCAGGTTGTGAAGCGGTAAGACGACTCGATGGCTCAGAAGTTTCGCACGAGGGCGGTACACATCTTCCGATGCCACTTCGTAATGAATGCGGTCTTGCACCCGCTTTCGTCGATGACGGACGTGTGGCGCCCGATCAGATACGTCAGGCGTCCGAACAGTTCGGCAAATCGTTGGTGCGATTCCGGCGGGATGCTGCGGTCTTGGAAGTGCCACGATTCCAGCGTCTTCTCGCGGTCCGAGCGCCATGTCCCCAACAACCCGTCACGACTGGGTTGCTCGCGTTCGGTCGGTGCAATCAACTCAAGGCCGTTCCTTCGGCAGGCCGGTCATAGGACACTCGGCACCGAGGGCGCGGGCGGGCAACCAACATGCCATACGGGTTGCGCGACACCCTTGGCGTCTGAACTCGGCAGAGATTGGGACGAAGCCGACCGTGCGATAGAACGGCAGTGCGAAGCGTGTGGCATTGAGCTCAACGGTCTTGGTTTGCGGGAAGGCGACCTCGACGTGAGCGCGCGCCGCTTCCCAGAGCTGCCGCCCGATGCCCTGGACGACGCCGGGTGCACGAAGAGCATCGCAAGCACCGAGGGGACCGACATGAGGACGAAGCCCACGGCTCGTCGACCCGCGAACGCACCTGACGCAAACGCCGGCTCTTTCAACTTTTGCCGGAGCGCTTCGACTGACGCTTCCGCGAGAAACACCTGAACGGCGCGAGGCTCCCAACCTTCGCTCGCCGGGCCGACGAAGCTCGCATGAACCAAAGCCGAGAGTGCCTCGGCGTCGAATTCGCTAACGACGCGGCAGGCGTAGGTCATATTCTCCCAGGCTGGATGAAGGAGTCCCGATGTCGGCGTGGAATGTACTGCCGGAATTCGCGCAAGGCATCGCTCCCGTGGCTGAGCGACGGTCGGAGTCGAATCGGCACCGTCCTGGCGCGATGTTCGTCGAACCGTTGCTCCGCGAGATTGGGCTTGAACGGGTAATCGCTGACGAGCACCGCGTTCGCCGGCCCGCCGCCGAGTCGTAAGCGTCGTCCCGAAGTGTTGCAACCAGGCACGCCGCGGCCGGTATCATTGCCGCGCCCTTCGAAGACGGTGGGGCTGAAACACTTCCAACGACTCTCAGAGGGATCCCTAGATGAAGAAGCTTTTCCTGGCCACGGCCATCCTGTTCTCGACCGCAGCCGCATTCGCTCAGACCGGCACGGCCATCAAGGAAACCGGCAAGGCGACTGTCGAGACGACGAAGCAGGCGAAAGAGAACGTCGAAGGCGCGGCGACGGCCGAGCCGAAGAAGACGATCCACAAGGCCAGGGCCAAGGCGCACAAGATGAGCGCTCGCCAGCACCGCGCCAACGCCAAGGCCGCAGCGAAGGAAATCGGGAAGTAAATCCCGCTTCGCTCCGATCGGGCTGGGGGGCCGTCGCGACGGCGGCCTCGCGCCGCATATCGGCGTCCCCACAGCCGGCGTCCGGCGTTCGGCAGCGCGTCGGGGCGGCCGAGTTGCGGCGACGATCCGAGCGTGACCCGCCGCTGCGACAATATTTCGATGACCTCGGCGCCAGAGACTCCGAAACCGTCTCCCGCGGCGCCGTGCCGGTTGCGACCGGCCGAGCCCGGCGATGTCGACGCGATCGTCGGCCTGATTCGCGGCCTGGCCGAATTCGAGCAGTTGACGCATCTGCTGAAGGTCACGCCGGAGAATCTGCGGCCGCATCTGTTCGGCCCGAAGCCGGCCGCCGAAGCGTGGGTCGCCGAGGTCGAGCGCGAGGTCGTCGGGTTCGCTCTCTTCTTCACGAACTTCTCGACCTTCCTCGCGCAGCCGGGCCTTTATCTCGAAGACCTGTTCGTCGCGCCGTCGCAGCGCGGACGCGGCATCGGCGAGGCGCTGCTGACGCGGCTCGCGCAGCTCGCGGTCGAGCGCGACTATGGCCGCTTCGAATGGAGCGTGCTCGACTGGAACGAGCATGCGATCTGCTTCTACGAACGGATGGGCGCGACCGTGATGCCCGACTGGCGCATCTGCCGGATCGCCGGCGACGCGCTTGCCGCGTTTCGCGACCGCGGCAGGTGAGCGCGTGAGGTCGCGCGGCGCGGTCGCGGATCGCTACGCGTCGATCCACGCCGGCTTTCGCTGGGCCGTGCCGGAGCGTTTCAACATCGCCGAGGTCTGCTGCGCGCGCTGGGCGGCCGCGACGCCGGATGCGGTCGCGATCCGCTTCGAGCACGAGAACGGCGCGACCGCGGCGTTCACGTACGCCGAGCTGCACGAAGCCGCGAACCGCCTCGCCGACGCGCTGCGCCGCCGCGGCGTCGCCGCCGGCGACCGCGTCGCGATCGTGATGCCGCAGCGCTTCGAGACCGCGGTCGCGCACATCGCGCTTTATCGCCTCGGCGCGATCGCGATGCCGCTGTCGATGCTGTTCGGCCCCGACGCGCTCGAGTACCGCATCAA
>JBDTXV010000103.1:0-7122 GCA_040006015.1 Caldimonas sp. | reverse complement strand
CGCGCCGGCGCGGATGGCGTCGCAGGAGGAAGAGCGCCGGCGCTGACGGCGTCGCCGGACGCCGGAGAGAGCGCCGGCCCCGACCGCGGCGCGGCGCGAGCTTCCCGACACGATACCGCGGCCCGCGACGAGTGGCGGCACCCGCGCTTCGGTGCCGGCGTCGTCAGGCCGCCTTCGGATACTCGAGCTTCGGATACCAGTCGGTCCCGCGTCCGCCCGGAGTCAGATCGAGGATGTTCCAGAGCGGCGTCGGATCCGGTGCGCCGCGCGGGTCCTGGCCCGGATCGCCGGTGCCGCCGAGCTCCGAGCCCCAGAAATGCCGGACGCTCTCACCGCGCCCGACCCAGACGTCGAGCGCCGGCCATTCGCTGCCGTCGGGCGCGAGGCCGCGATAGTCGCGCGCGAAATCATCGCCGACGGTCGAGTAGAACTTCAGGTTCTTCCAGCCGCGCTCGCGCGCGAACGCGAGCTGGCGTTCGACCGGAGAGCGGCCGATCACCGCGATCGCGACGCGCTGCGCGATATCGCGTGCCGGCGTGTCGAGCGATCCGAGGAAGGCCGTGCACATCGGGCAGGGCCGCTCGCGCTGCGGGCCGTACATCCAAAAGTAGGTGACCAGGGAGTCGTGCTTGCCGAACAGGTCGGCGAGGCGGACGGTCTTGCCGTCTTCGTCCTTGAACTCGTAGTCGCGCGCTTCGCCGCCATCGGGCAGCGCACGGCGCTTCGCCGCGACGCGCTCGATCTGGCGCCGCAGCTCGATCTCGTCGGCGAGCAGCGCGGTCCGAGCCGCGCGGTATTCGGCGCTGTCGTTCGGGTACGGCCGGCTCGCCGCAGCGGCGAGCTCGGAAGCGGATTTAAGGGCTGTCATCGTTCGCTCCTTCGTTCCGGGACGATCCGTCGCGTAGCTGCGCACCGCGCTGCGGCGCCGCGGGCGGCACGCTTCGGGCCGTCAGATGCGGAGCGTACCCTCGATCGAATCGTCGAGTGTCTTGCCGAGCGCGGCGCCGAGCAGCATCTTGATTCCGGCGACCGCGTTGCCGTGCTTGTTGTCCCAGTAGTAGCCGCCGCTCGGCGCGACTTCGATCGCGGTGATGCGCGGATCGTCGAGGCCGCCGGTGAACCACGTCTTCAGCAGCGGCTGCCACAGCTCCTTGATCTTCTTCTTGTCGCGCGAGACGGTCGCAGTGCCGGTCAACGTCAGGAAGCCGGAATGTTCCGAGCCCTGGAAGAAGAGCCGCACCGACGGCTGCTGTTCGATCTCACGGTTCTTGTGGCTGTCGCTCGCACTGAGGAACCAGAGGTTGCCGGCGTCGTCGACCTGACGCACGCTCATCGGCCGCGTCGCACCCGATCCGCCGACGCTGACCGCGGTGCAGAAGAAGCAGCTCTCGGTCTTCTTGACGACATCGCGGATCCGCTCGATCGGATCGGCGCCGTGCACGTCGAGACGGTTCTCTTCGGGCTGGTTCTTGTTGATCGAGTCCATTGACGTCCTGACGAGTGAAGCAGCGGATCGTGGCGCGGCGTCAATGCCGGCGCAGCCGGTTGCGACCGGCACTGCGGGTAGGTCGATTCCGACGCCGGGCCGATCGTGGGCGCGCGCCGGCCGGGTCGGAGTCGGCGCACTGCGCGATCCGCGTCTCAGCGCACCTCGCGGTGTGCCGGCCAGAGCCATGCGGCGCCGCGCACGCCGGACGAGTCGCCGTGCCGGTTCCTGACGATCGGCGTCGTGCAGCGGTCCGAGAACACGTGGCGCGGCAACAGCGCCGCAAGCTCCGGGTACAGCGCGTCGATGTTCGAGAGGCCGCCGCCGAGCACGATGACGTCCGGGTCGAGCACGTTGACGACGCCGGCCAGCGCACTCGCGAGCCGGTTGCAGTAGCGGGCGAGGGTCGCTCGCGCATCCCCATCGCCTGCGCGCGCGCGTGCGGCGATCGCCGGCGCGTCGAGCGCGACGGACGTGTGTCGGGCATGGTCCGCGGCCAGCCCCGGACCCGAAAGATAGGTCTCGACGCAGCGCCGTCGGCCGCAATAGCAGAGCGTGTCGGGCAGACCCGCCTCGGTCCGCGACGGCATCTCGTTGTGGCCCCACTCGCCGGCGATCGAATTCGGGCCGGCCCAGACACGCCCGGCTTCGACGATGCCGCCGCCGACCCCGGTGCCGAGGATCACGCCGAACACCTTCGCATGGCCGGCGCCGGCGCCGTCGATCGCTTCCGACAACGCGAAGCAGTTGGCGTCGTTCTCGACCCTGATCTCGCGCCCGAGCGCCTCGGTGAGGTCGCGGACGAACGGCCGGCCGTTCAGCTGCGTCGAATTCGCGTTCTTGATCAGGCCGGTCGCGCTCGACACGGCGCCCGGCGTGCCGATGCCGACGCTCGCGCTGCCGCCGACCTCGGCCTCGAGCCCGGCGACCAGCCCGCGCACCGCGTCGACGATCTGCAGGTAGTCGCTCGACGGCGAAAGGATCCGTCGTCGCGCCAGCTCGTGCCCGGCGGCGTCGATCGCGATCGCCTCGATCTTGCTGCCGCCGACGTCGACGCCGATCCGGGTCGTGCCGATGACACGTGCGGCGGTCATGCGATCGGGCGCTCGGCCGCACGCCCGGTGCGACACGGCCGTGCACCACCGGGCGCGTGCATGGTTTCGCGGGCTACGGGCATAGCAGCAGCGTGCCCTGCACCGAGCACGCGCCATGGCCGCCCCACAGGTTCGGGCCGACGCGATTCAGGCGCGAGCCGTCGTTGGCCCAGCACCCGACCGGGTCGCACGACAGGATGAAACGCGGCGCTTCGGCCGGCTTCGGCAGCGTCACGACCGGCGCCGCAGGCGGCGCAGCGGGCCGCGCGCCGGCGACGGGCGCGACCGAGAGGACCGGGCCGGGGGCCGCGTTCGGCGCGGCGGGCGTGACCGGATCGACCGCGATCGGCGGCCGGCCGAAACGCTGCGGCCGCGGCGGCGGATCGGCGCGGGTCGCGAGGCAGGCGCCGGCGGCACGGCGACGCGCCGCTTCCAACGCCGCAGCCGGTGCGCGACGCCGATGCGGGTCGACGGCCGTGTTCGCCTCTGCGGCGGACGCTGCGGCCGCTTCCTGCGCCCGCAGCGAATCGAGCGCGGCGCGGCAGTCGGTCGAGCCGAGCGGATCCGCTTCGGCAGCGGTCGCATCGACCGTCTGCGCCGAAGACGACGCTGCGGCGAGGACCAGCGTCAGGGCGAAGAGCAGGCGCGGCATCGACGTTCGAGCGCGCGGCCGCGCGCGAAGTTCACAGCGCCCGACATCGGCCGAGGCCTTTGCCGATGCGTCATCCGGAGAACCCCCCGCGACACCCTGAAACCGGGGCAGCGGCGAAGTGCGGCAAAGCATCGCGCATCCGAACCGCGCGGCGATCGAGCGTGACATTGTGCTGACGATTCGTCATTCGACGCGCATCTTCATACAGGTCGCCGGGGCGACGCCGATAAGTGGCAGGACCCCCGGCCCGTTTCGCGAGCGTTCGCGAAATGCGCGTCGCCCTCACTTCCAACGGACCGGACAAGATCTTGTCATTCATATACTTCCTCGCCCTCCTCGGCTTCAGCGTCGTGATGCTGGCCCTGATCCTCGATGCGGTCTTCGCGGTTTCACGCAAGCCGCGCTGGCACTCGGCCGGTTTCGCGCTCGCCGACGGCGCCACGGAAGACCGGAGAAAGATCGACCTGCCGTTCGTCGGCACCGAACGCCGTGTCGCCGGCGACGCGGCCGCCGCAATCGTCGAAGCGCAGACACAGAAGGCAGCGTAATCACGCGGCGAGGCTGCGGCCTCGCCATTCGGACCCGCCGTTCCCCGCACGGCGCCTCCGGCGGCCCTGTCAGGGCTTGAGATCCATCTCCATGTGGACGAAGTCCCCGCGATACGTGACCTCGGCGAGATAGATCACGCGTCGCTGCGGGTCGGTGAAGACGCGGCGCACTTCGGCGACCGGTGCGTTCAGAGGCGTCTCGAGGTGGCGCGCGACCTCGAGGTCCGCGCTCGAGATCGTCAGCAACTGGCGCGCCGCGGCGATCTCGACCGACGGCATCTTCAGCAGCAGTGGGATCACCGTCTGCGTCCGGAACTTCGCCGGGTGGCGCGCGAAGATCTTCGCGTCGAGATAGATGTCGATCACGCAATACGGCCGGTCCTGGTGCTTGTGGACGCGCCGCATGTAGACATATCGCTCGGCCGGCACGCCGTCGCTCGCCGCGATGCGCGGGCTGCGCGTCGACGATTCGTCGATGTTGAGGATCGTCGGCTGCGTATCGCGGTAGACCTCGGCCAGGTTGCGCACCGTCGTCTCGACGCGCAGCCAGCGGTCGGGCTGCGGCGCGGCGGTCACGAACGTGCCGCGCCCGCGCTGCGGCGAGACCAGCGCGTCGCGGGTCAGCCGCTCGATCGCCTGGCGCACCGTGACGCGGGCAACGCCGAACTCCTGCACCAGTTGCTCGAGCGACGGCAGCTTCTCGCCTTCCTTCCACAAGCCCTTCTGGATGCGCTGGCGGAACAGGTCGGCGAGCTGCGCATAAAGCGGCACCGTCGCGTTGTCGAGGGTCTTGGCAGGAAAGCGAACTCGGCCGCTTGCAGCGCCGCCGACGGCATCGGCCGTCGCGCCCGCCCGCGGGCGCGGCCTTTCGACGCTGACGCGCGTCCTCATGCCGCGGCCCGGGCATCCTGCCGGGCGCCGAGCACCAGCGCCGCGCCCTTCTCGCCGATCATGATCGCGGCCGCGTTGGTGTTCGCCGAGGTCATCGTCGGCATCACAGAGGCATCGATCACGCGCAGCCCGTCGACGCCGCGCACCCGCAGGTCGGCATCGACGACGGCGTCTTCGTCGGCGCCGATGCGGCAGGTGCCGACCGGGTGGAACACCGTGCCGCCTTTCGCGCGCGCAAAGCGCTCGAGCGCGGCGGCAGTCGTGACGCCGCGGCCGGGCAGGTATTCGTCTTCGGTCACGAGGTTGCGGAACGACGGCTGCCGGTAAATCTCGCGCAGGATCCTCAGCCCGGCGACGAGCACGTCGATGTCGTGCGGATCGGTGAGGTAGTTCGCGGCGATGCGCGGCGGCGCGAGCGGATCGGCCGAACGGATCGTCACGCTGCCGCGCGAGCGCGGCCGGCATTGCGTCGCCGACGCCGAGAAGCCGGAGAAGCGGTGCAGCGGATCGCCCGGCTTGTCGACCGAGAGCGGCATCACGTTGAGCAGCACGTCGGCGCGCCCGTCGTCGGCGTGCTCGGTGCGGACCATCCCGCCGACCTGGCCGGCGCCGACCGTCAGCGGACCGCGCGATCCGAACAGCCACTGCGCGCCCATCCGGGCGAGGCCGGTCGGGCTGCGCACCGCGTCGTTCAGCGAGACGCGGTCCTTCAGCCTGACGATTACGCGCGCCTGGTAGTGGTCCTGCAGGTTCGCGCCGACGTCGGGTGCATCGACCGCGACCGCGATGCCGTGTTCGCGCAGCAGGGCGGCCGGGCCGATGCCCGAAAGCTGCAGCAGCTGCGGCGACTGCAGCGCACCGGCGGCGAGGATCGTCTCGCGCTCGGCGTGCGCGTGCCTCAGCTCGCCGCGGCCGCGCCGGTCGACGCCGATCGCGCGGCCGTGCTCGAGCAGCACGCGCGTCACGTGCACGCCGGTCAGCACCGTCAGGTTCGGGCGCCGGCGCACCGGCGCGAGGAACGCGGTCGCGGCGTCGCAGCGCCAGCGGCCGCGCAGCGTCAGCTGGTAGGCGCCGAGGCCATCCGATTCGGCGCCGTTGAAGTCGGGGTTCAGCGGATAGCCGGCTTCGGCGCCGGCGGCGAGCCACGCGGCGCAATGCGAGTGGTCGTTGCGCAGGTCGGATACGCAGAGCTCGCCGGCGCCGCCGTGGTATTCGGTCTCGCCGCCGTCGTAGCGCTCCGAGCGCTTGAAGTACGGCAGCACGTCGCGGTAGCCCCAGCCGCTCGCGCCGCGCGCGGCGCGGCCGTCGACATCGGCGCGCTGGCCGCGGATGTAGATCAGCCCGTTGATCGCGCTCGAGCCGCCGAGCACGCGCCCGCGCGGCCAGACGATCGCGCGGTTGTCGGTCCCGGGCTGCGGCTCGAGCGGAAACTGCCACGAGAAGCGCGGGTCGTAGATCGTGCGGAAGTAGCCGACCGGCAGGCGCAGCCAGAAATTCCCGCCCTCGCCGCCGGCTTCGAGCAGCAGCACGCGATGGCTCAGATTCGCGCTGAGCCGGTTCGCGAGCACGCAGCCCGCGGAGCCGGCGCCGACGACGATGTAGTCGAACGCCGGCTTGTCCGCGGTCACGCCTTCACAGCCTGCAGATAGAGCTGCGGGTCGAAGTACTTGTCTGCCGGCACCGGACTCGCGATGTTGCCGGCCTGCACGAAGAAGTCGGTGACCTGCTGCAACCACTTCGTCACGGTGCCGTCGGCATAGCGGGTGCGCCATTCGGCCGACGTGTAGTATTTCGAGAACTTCATCGACTCCTTGAAGTCGGCGAGCGGGACGTCCTTGTACTGCGTCTTCTGCAGCTGCTCGGCAGCGCCGTCGAAGTTCGCGACCATCGCGTCGTTGACTTCGACCCAGCCGGCGATCAGCGCCGAGAGCACCGGCTTGTTGGCATCGTAGAAATCGTTGCGCGCGGCCCAGCCGCCCATGATCGCGGCCTGCGGAAAGAACGCCGACGCGTCGACGATCTTGCGAGCGTTCGGCACCTTCTGCTTCACGGTCACGTCGAACGGCACCCACAGCGCGACCGCAGGCACCGCGCCCGAGACGAACGACGTCACGGCCTCGGCCATGCGCTGATTGACGAGCTGCACGTCCTTCGCCGGATCGAGCTTGGCCGAGCGCAGCGCGCGGTCGAGAAACACGTGCGCGGTCGTACCGGTCGTCGTCGAGATCTGCTTGCCTTTCAGGTCGGCGATCGACTTGATCGAATCGTCGCGGACCCAGAGCTGGGCGGTCGCGTATTCGATGTTGTTGACGAGGAAGACCCTGCCCTGGCCGCGCGCCGGAAAATTGGAGACGACGGCGCCGGTCGACAGCACGTCGAGGCTGCCGCCGATCATTGCCTGGAACAGCTCGAGGCCGGTCGTGAACTGGATCAGCTCGAGGTCGAGGCCGC
>JBDTXV010000102.1:0-7170 GCA_040006015.1 Caldimonas sp. | reverse complement strand
TTGAGGCCGATGCAAGGTATGCCCGCGACGGTGAATTCGACAGTCAGGACATCTCCCGCCTTGCCGTCGGGATAGTCGGCCGGCGCACGGAGGACGGCGCCGACACTGCTGTGCGGGAAAGTTTCGGCATAGAAGCGAGCCGCCTCTTCCGCATCGTGTTCATACCAGAGACAAATCGTGTTCTTGGCCATTCGACTTTTAACTCCGCGATTCCGGTCGGTCGACCTCGGCCTTCGTACCGACGGTCTCGGCCAGATGCCGGTCATTGAGGCACTCTGCCGGTCGCGGCGCGACAGGTCCGAAGGGACGATCCCTCAGAGCAGAACCGGGTCGTGCCCTACCCGACGTCTCCGGCGGATGCGGACGCCCTCCAAAATCGATCCTGACAGGCACGCGCCTACCCGCGGCGCCTAGGGCTTTTCCGTTATCGGAGCGACCCCGATGGCAACGAGAATGCGAACTGATCTCCGCAATCCTTTTTCCGTAGGGAATTCCGCCATGAAATTGAAGCTACTCTGGGCCGCGCCGCTGGCCGCCATCGTGATCGGCGCGCCACTCGCTGCACGTGCCGAAGTGAGTGAACTCAAGGTCGCCGAGCAATACGGCATCAGCTATCTGCCGCTGATGATCATGGAGGACCAGAAGCTGATCGAGAAGTACGCCAAGGAAGCCGGCATTCCGGCGCTCCAGGTGTCGTGGTCGAAATTCGCCGGCGGCAACGTCATGAACGATGCGTTGCTGTCGAACAGCCTGCACTTCGCCTCCGGCGGCGTCGGCCCGCTGGTCACGCTGTGGGCGAAGACCCGCGGCAATTACGACATCAAGGCGGTGTCGGCGCTGAACTCGATGCCGCTGCTGCTGGTCACGCGCAATCCCAACGCCAAGACGATCAAGGACCTGACCGAGCACGACAAGATCGCCTTGCCGGCGGTGAAGGTGTCGATCCAGGCCGTGACCCTGCAGATGGCGGCGGAACAGGCGTTCGGCCCGGGCCAGCAGAACAAGCTCGATTCGCTGACGGTGACGATGAGCCACCCCGACGCGATGACCGCTCTGACCTCACAGCAGAGCGAGATCACGGGCCATTTCGGCTCGCCGCCGTTCCAGGGCTACGAACTCGAGAAGCCGGGCATGCACACGCTCCTCAATTCCTTCCAGGTTCTCGGCGGTCCGGCCACCTTCAACCTGGTGTGGACGACCTCGAAGTTCCGCAGCGAAAACCCGAAGGTCTACGGCGCCTTCGTCAAGGCGCTCGACGAGGCCATCGCGATGATCAACAAGGACAAGGCGTGGGCGGCCGACGCCTACCTGCGCATCTCCAAGGACAAGGCCCCGCAAGCGTCCATCGTCAAGCTGCTGAACGATCCGGAAACGATCTACACCACGACGCCGCAGAACGTCCTGAAGTACGTCACCTTCATGAACAAGATCGGCTCCATCAAGGCAACGCCGGAGTCGTGGAAAGAACTCTTCTTCCCCGAGGCCCACAACCTGCCCGGCAGCTGATTTGACGCCCGCTCATTTCGCGGCGCCGCCAGCGCCGGCCTCCGCCATTCCGCTGCTCGACGTTCGCGGCGTCACGCTCCAGTACAAGACGCCGCAGCACCTGGTCACCGCGACCTACCGCGTCGGTTTCCAGGTCCATCGTTCCGACCGCTATGTGCTGCTCGGGCCGTCGGGCTGCGGCAAGTCGACGCTGCTGAAGGCCGTCGGTGGCTACCTCACTCCGACCGAGGGCGAGATTCGCCTGAAGGACCGCGTCATCACCCGGCCGGGGCCCGACCGGATGATGGTGTTCCAGGAGTTCGACCAGCTGCTGCCGTGGAAGACCGTCAAGGAAAACGTGATGTTCCCGCTGCTGGCTTCCGGCAAGCTGCGTGGCAAGGCGGCCGTGGAGAAGGCGATGCAGTACATCGAGAAGGTCAACCTCGCCAAGTTCGCCGACCACCACCCGCACCTGCTGTCGGGCGGCATGAAGCAGCGCGTGGCTATCGCCCGCGGCATGGCGATGGAGCCCGACGTGCTGCTGATGGACGAGCCGTACGCCGCGCTCGACGCGCTCACCCGGCGCAAGATGCAGGACGAGTTGCTGCAACTCTGGGACGACACCCACTTCACGGTGCTGTTCGTGACCCATTCGATTCCCGAGGCGATCAAGTGCGGCAGCCGCATCCTGCTGCTGACGCCCCACCCTGGGCAAGTCAAGGCCGAGCTGGTGAGTGTGCCGCGCGATGTCGAGGACCCCGCCGCCGCCAAGGCGCTCGAAACCCAGATCCACGACATGCTGTTCGCCGACGAGATCGAAGCCGACGCGGAGGCCGCCCATGGCTGACGAGGACGCGGTGCTGGTGCGCCGGCCGGAGTTCCACCGCGAGCCGGTCGACTCGAGCGCGTTCGGCGTGGTGCAAAAGCCGCTCTCGCGCTTCGAGCAGCTCTACAACAACGGTGCGCTGCGCAAGACGGTGATCCTCGTCGTGCTGGCGCTGGTCTGGGAGATCGGCGCGCGCATCCTGAACAACGAGCTGCTGTTCCCGACCTTCCTGTCGACGACCACGGCCTTCGTCCAGGGAATCTCGAGCGGCGTGCTGCTGCTCAAGGTGTGGACCTCGATGAAGACTCTCCTCTGGGGCTATGCGATCGGCATTCTCCTGGCGGCGCTGCTCACGGCGGTCGGAATCGCCTCGCGCATCGGCACCGACTTCCTCGAGACCTTGACGTCGATGTTCAACCCGCTACCGGCCATCGCCCTGCTGCCGATTGCCCTGATCTGGTTCGGACTCGGCAGCGGCAGCCTGATCTTCGTGCTCGTCCACTCGGTGCTGTGGTCGGTCGCGCTGAACACCCATTCGGGCTTTCTCGCGGTGTCCAACACCTTGCGGATGGTCGGGCGCAACTGCGGTCTCGGAGGTTTCGCCTACGTCACGAAGATTCTCGTGCCGGCGGCATTCCCGAGCATCCTGACCGGCTTGAAGATCGGCTGGGCGTTCGCGTGGCGAACCTTGATCGCCTCCGAGCTGGTGTTCGGCGTCAGCTCGGGTTCGGGCGGGCTCGGCTGGTTCATCTACGAGAACAAGAATCAGCTCGAGATCCCGAACGTCTTCGCTGGCCTGTTCACCGTGATCCTGATCGGCCTGCTGGTCGAGAACCTGATCTTCCGGGTGGTCGAGCGCCGCACCGTGCGCAAGTGGGGCATGCAGAGCTGATGCCGCCACGCCAGCGCGTCCGCGGGCCGGGCGCGCATCGACGCCCCGTCCCTCTCGTCCCCGGCTGAGGCCCCGCATGGCAGACTGGCTCGTCCTGCCCGGCGGCACGCTCGCGCTCGTCGCCGGGGTCATCGTCCTGGCCTACGTGGTCTACGGCCTGACCGGTTTCGGCTCGTCGATCACCGCGCTGCCGCTGCTTGCCTTTCTCGTGCCGCTGCGGACCGCCGTGCCACTGATGCTGATCTTCGACCTGTGCGTCGGCGTGCTGATGGGGGTCAACAACCGCAAGGTGATCGACCGCAGCGAAGTCCGTCGCATCGTGCCGTTCATGGTCATCGGAATGCTCGGCGGCGTCATGTTGCTGGTGAAGGCGCCGGAACGCGCGCTGTTGCTGCTGCTCGGCAGCTTCGTTCTCGCTTATTCGGCCTGGAGCTTGCTGCGTCGCGGCACGCCGGCGCCCATCGCTGAAGGTTGGGCGAGCGCCTTCGGCACCTTCGGCGGGGTGTTCTCCGCGCTCTTCGGCACCGGCGGACCTATCTACACGATCTACCTAGCGCGGCGTCTGACTGACAAGACCGTATTGCGCGCAACCGTTAGCGGGCTCGTCTTCATCAGCGCGCTGGCACGGCTCGTTCTCTTCACCGGCGTGGGCCTGTATGCGCAGCCGCAGATCCTGTCGCTGGCGGCGGTGCTGCTGCCGGCCGCGCTGCTGGGTCTCTACGCCGGCCATCGACTGCATCTGGGGTTGCCGCCCGGTCGGGTGGTCCAGATAGTCTGGACAATCCTGATCGCCGGCGGCACCGGCCTGATCTGGCGCGCGCTGGCCGGTTGAAAGACGGCGCGCGGCTCGAACCCGCCGCCAGTTCCGCACGCCGGTCGTTCAGCCGGCCGCGCCCTCGGACAGCAGGATCGTCTGCCCGGGGGCAACCCGCGTGAAACGCACCGGCTCGCGCGCCATCTGCAGTGCACCGGCTTCCTGGCGAACGACGATGTAGCTCGAGCTCGCGAGGTCGCCGGCCTCCGGAAAGTCCTCGCGGAAATGGGCCCCCCGCGAATCCTCGCGTGCGAGCGCGGCGGCACTGATGACGCGGCTGACCGCGACCAGGCTCTTCAGGTTAATCCAGTCGTGCCAGGTGAGGTTGAAGGCGCGATCGGTGTCGGCCACGCCGACCCGGTCGAGCGCGGCGTCGAGCTCGCCGAGCCGCTGTTGCGCGCGCTGCAAGCCCTCGGCGGTGCGCACGATGCCGACGTCTTCCCACATGCAATCGAACAGACCCTCGCGGATCGCTTCGAGGTCGCCCGGCGGCTGGCGCAACGGCGTCTCGTGCCAGGCGATGCTATTCGCGATCGCCGCTTCGTCGGCGGCCTGGAAGCCGGACTGGCGAAGCACCCACGCTGCCATGCTGTCGCCGGCGATGGCGCCGAAGACCGTCGAGTTCGCCACGCCGTTGCCGCCGAGCCGATTCGCGCCGTGGACGCCGCCGGTGTCCTCGCCGGCGGCGAACAGGCCGGAAAGCGCCGTCGTGCAGTCGGGCCGGAACACGACGCCGCCCATCATGTAGTGCGCGGTCGGCACGACCTCGACCAGACCGCCGGCGAGGTCGAAGCCGCAATCGGCGCAGCGCTCGACCATGCCCTTGAACTGGCGCCGGACGTTGTCCGGTCCGAGATGCTCCATCGCGATGTAGACGCCGCCGTGCGGCGACGTCCGGCCGGCGCGCATCTCGGCGAAGATCGAGCGCGAAACTATGTCGCGCGTCGCCCGCTCCTCGCGCGGGTCATAGCGCGCCATGAAGCGTTCACGGTCGCCGTTGAGCAGGTGGCCGCCGGCGCCGCGCAGGCCTTCTTCGAGCACCGTCCCGGTCATGCGCGTGCCGGCGCCGGCGAGCAGGCCGGTCGGGTGGAACTGGACCATCTCCATGTCGCGCAGGCCGAGGCCGGCGCGCAGCGCCATCGCCATGCCGTCGCAGGTCTTGTCGCCTGAGGGCGTGTGGTACTTGTACATGGTCGGCCCGCCGCCGGTGCCGAGCAGCACCGCCTTGGCCTCGACGAAGACGAAGGCGCCGTCTCGCATGTCGATCATCAGCACGCCGGCCAGCGCGCGACCGTCGGCCGTGCGGATCAGCTCGATGGCGCGGTGCTCCTCGAGCCGCGCGATGCCGCGCGACCAGACCTGCTCGGAAAGCCGGTTGATGATCTCGATGCCGGTCAGGTCGCCCTTGTGGACGGTGCGGTCGAAGGTCTGGCCGGCAAACGCCTTCTGGTGGACGCTGCCGTCGGGGTTGCGGTCGAAAAAGCAGCCGAGCTCGTTCTCGAGTTCATGGATGCGCTCGACCGCCTTGGAGACGAGCGTCCAGGCGAGGTCCTGGTCGGCGAGCCACTTGCTGCCCTCGATCGTGTCCATGAAGTGGCGCTCGATCGAGTCGCCTTCGGCGAGGGCGACGTTGTAGCCGCCCTGGACCATGCGGGTGCAGCCGCACTTGCCGAGCAGCCCCTTGACGGCGACCGTGATCGAGAGCTGCGGCGCGGCCTGGTGCGCATGCAGCGCCGCGAACAGGCCGGCCCCGCCAGAGCCGAGGATCAGGATGTCGGTGCGGACCCGTCGCAGCGGCGGCGACTTCATGCCTTGACGCCCAAGCGCGCCAGCACGTCGGCGCGACGCGCCTGGGCGTCGCGGTTGACGACGTTGAAGAGACTCGCGCCGTGGCTGTCCATCGCCACCAGCAGCGGCCCGAAGTCGCGGATACGGAACTTCCACAGCGACTCGGGGTTGAGGTCGTCCATGTCGACGTCCTCGATCTGCTCGATCCAGGTCGTCTCGAGCGCCGCGGTGCCGCCGACGATGGCGAGGTAGGCGCCGCCGAGTTCCCGGAACGCCGCCAGCGAGCCCTCACGCATGCCGCCCTTGCCGATGATCAGGCGCACGCCGTTCTGCGACATCAGCGCATGCGTGAAGCGCTCCATCCGGTCCGACGTGGTGGTACCGATGCAGATCGGCGCATAGCCCGACGGATGCTCGGCGCTGCGCTCGACCTTGCGGACATTCGGCGCGGTGTGGATGACGGCGTGGCCGTTCAAATCGAAGCGGGTCTTGCGGCCGCGGTCGAAGAGGTGGATCAGGGTGGCGTCGCGAATGCCGAAGAGCGTGCGCTGCAGCGTCACCGTGTCGTCGACGCGCAGCGCGCGCACCTGGGCCTCGTCGATCGGCAGCGTGAGTTCGTGATGAGCCATGCAGGTTCCGCTCAGAATCCGTAGCTCACGCCGTCGGGCGTGAAGGTGGCCCGGGAGCGGCGCGCCGAATGGCACTGCATGTTGACCGCGATCGGGTTCATGGTGATGTGCGTCGCGGCAAGTTCGATGTGCACCGCAAACGCGGTCGAGTCGCCGCCGAGTCCCTGCGGCCCGACGCCGAGTTCGTTGACGGCCGCCGACAGTTGCTGCTCGAGGCGGGCGCCTTCGGGATCGCTGCAGGCGCTGCCGAGCGGTCGCGTCGCGGCGCGCTTGGCCAGCAACACCGCGAGGTCGGAGGTGCCGCCGAGGCCCACGCCGACGATGGTCGGTGGACAGGTCTTGCCGCCGGCGGCCAGCACGCAGTCGATCACGAAGGTCTTGATGGCGTCGACACCCTCGGCCGGGATCGCCATCTTCAGGAAGGAGTTGTTCTCCGAACCACTGCCCTTCGGAATCATCTCGATCTCGAGGACTTCGACACGGTCGCTGAAGTCGACGTGAACGATCGGAACAAGGATGCCGCACGAGGTCTGCTCGTTCTTGCGCGTCAGCGGATGCACGATCGACGAGCGCAGCGGATGCTCGCGCGTGGCGCGCTCGCAGCCGCGCCTGAGGGCCTGCGTCAGCGAGTGGCCGTCAATGCCGACATCGCGGCCGATGGTGACGTTGTAGATCGGCACACCGGTGTCCTGGCAGAGCAGGTTGTCGGTGTCCTCGGCGACCTGGATGTTGGTCC
>JBDTXV010000101.1:0-7245 GCA_040006015.1 Caldimonas sp. | reverse complement strand
TGGAAATGCAAACCTTCAAGTTCGACGTCAAAGGCATGTCCTGCGGTGGCTGCACAAGCAGTGTTCAGAGGGCGCTCAGCGGCCTGGATGGGGTGCAGAAGGTCGACGTGACCCTTCAGCCAGGCTCGGCGACGGTCGAGGGGGATCCCGATCGCATCACGGCGCATAAGATCGAATCGACGCTCGCGGCGATGGGCTACGAGGCTGTGGCGAGGGCCTGAACCCGGCGCGGAGGGGTTATTTCCCCGAGCGCCTGAAGTGCAACGCTCGCTCGACGAGGTGAAGCATCTGCTGGGCGGCGTGGATGGTGAGGGGATGGGGGGTATACCCCTCACGGGGAAGAATGTAGGCCGCCATCTCCCTTGCGAGAGAAGTCTGGCCCTCGGTGCCCTCCGCCAGCAACGCCAGCAGCAGGTTCTCCAACGCCACGACCCTGATGCGCAATTGCACCAGCTCGGTATTCGACAACGGTGGAACCCCGAGTTTTGCGAGACCCTCGGTATCCGTTTGCCCAAGTGCCCCGCCTTCGTTTTCCCATCGCGACAGCGCGGCGAGGCGTCGCCCGGCAGGCAGCGGAAATGCTGAGTCGGAGTCACTCATGACATTTGCAACTCAACGGACTTGGAAGGTTGAACATGGAGCTCTCGCAGATCAGACACCGGACCTCTTCTCCAGGCGAAGCTCGCAGTGACCTCGGCAGGAGTGGAACACGGACCTTCGATAGGTCCTTTGACCATGTCTTCCGACGGGCGTGATGTCGAGACATGCTCGCTTCTTGATGGGCCAAAGCAACCTTTGATAGGAGTCGAAGATGATGAACGGCATGATGGACGGATCCGGAATGGGCTGGATGATGGGCGGGATGGCGATCGGCTGGCTTCTCGGTGTCACGGTGCTTATCCTCGCGGTGTTCGCTTTGATCAAGTACCTTCGTTCGAAGTGATGGCCGCACGTCGATTCTCGAACCGCTGACGTGAGCAGCATGACGACGCCGGCCCGACAGACCCGGTCCAATTGCCGACCGAGCCTCGACTGGTGACAGCGTCGGTTCCGCCACGGTTCTATACTGCCTCCATGCTCCGCCGCCTCCGCGCAACCTTGTCCTGGTTGCTTCTGTTCGCGCTACCCCTGCATGGGATGGCAGGCGGAACCATGCCTGCGTGCGCTTCGATGGCGATGCCTGCCGTGTCCGCGTCCGGATCGGTCATGTCTGTCCAGACCGCGCATGCCGGTGGTTCCACGCAGACGGTGGATGACGTGAAGTCTTCGCCGTGCGGAGGCGATGACGACATGGGAAGTCATTCCCCTGACCGAGGCGGTATGGATTGCGCCGGCTCCGGTGCCTGTGGCGCGGTCGGAGCCCAGGCGGTTGCCATGCTTCCATTCCTGCACCCGACGGTCAGGACAATTCCCGGTACCGCGGAAACCCAGCGGCACGCCCGCTTCTTTACCGGTGCTCCCGAGAGACCTCCCCGCGCCTCTGCTTGAGGATTGGTCGGCTCAATCACGGTCCTGCACCCGGGAGCGTCAGCCGCCGAAGCGCCGCAGCCGCCGCCGTAGAGCCGCGGCTGCATCGGTCGGACCTTTGACGGTCACATAACGCCAACGGTTCGGCCCGCCCTGCAGGACGCCAACGGCGTCCGCGACAACGGGAGCGGGTTCGATGAATATTCTGTCTCGCCGGCGCCGCGCCTTGGCTGGATTGGCAGCGCTCGTGTTCGTCGTCACGGCGCGCGCCGCCGGCGACGCGGCACGCGGAGCCACGCTTGCACAGGTCTGCATGGCGTGCCATTCGTGGACTCCGGGCCGCCATCTCACCGGCCCGAGCCTGGCCGACGTCGTCGGCCGCAAGGCTGGAACCGCGGCCGGTTTCGGCCGCTACTCCGACGCGCTCAGACGATCCGAGGTGACCTGGGACAAAGAGCATCTCGATGCCTGGCTCAAGAATCCCGCCGCGCTCGTTCCCGACAACGCGATGGCATTCGAAGGCATCGCCAAGGAGGCCGACCGGGCTGACCTGATCGCCTATCTCGAGGCGATTTCCTCCGGCAAGGCGAAGCCTCCCGATCGCGGCTTGCCCGCTTTGAAGGACGCGAACGCGGCATCCCGCGTCACGGCGCTCAGCCATTGCGGCGATGGCTACAAGGTGACGACGGCCGACGGCAAGACCCGGTTGTTCTGGGAGTTCAACCTGCGCTTCAAGACCGACGGCAGCGCCGACGGTCCCGCGGCGGGCCATCCCGTGATCGTCGGCAACGGCATGAGGGGCGATCGTGCGTCGGTGATCTTTTCGCGCCTGGTCGAGATCCCCCGGTTCGTGCAGGAGAAGTGCACGTGAGCGAGCCTTCGAACGCGGTGGCAGCGCGACCCCCGTCGCGTCGTCAGGCGCTGGCTGTCGTCGGCGCCGCTGCGGCGCTGATGGCGGGCTCAGGCGTGTACCGCTGGCGCGCATCCAAGACCGACACGAAGCTGACGAATTTCGAGCCGCACCCCGCGCCGCGTGCCCTGGGACCATTGCGATTCAGCGACGAGGCCGGACACGCGCTGAGGCTCGCAGACTTTCGCGGTCGCGTCGTGCTGCTCAACCTGTGGGCTACATGGTGTCCGCCCTGCCGCGAGGAGATGCCGACCCTCGATCGACTGCAGGCGACGCTGGGCGGCCCGATGTTCGAAGTTGTGACGGTCTCGATGGACTCCGGTGGCCTTCCCGTCGTTCAAACCTTCTTTCGTCAGATCGGCGTAAAGCACCTGCATCCGTACCTCGACTCCTTTCACGAGGTCGGAGACCTCGGCGCGACAGGCATCCCCTTGACGCTGCTGATCGACCGCGAGGGCCGCGAGGCAGCCCGAAAGCTCGGGCCCGCCACTTGGGACGCTCCGACGGTCATGGCGACCATTCGTCGCTTCGTCGATGGGAAGAGCAGATGAGCCGGCGGACAACACTCCGTGCGGCCCTGCCGGTTGGCGCCGCTCCGGTCGACTCAAGCATGGCGAACGACGTCTCCACCCTTCTGAAGGAGAACGCTTGATGCGACTCATGACGTCTGTGAAGCTGGCCGCGCTAGCTGCCGTCGCGGCGCTCGCGACTTCGGTCAGCGCCGACGAACAAGCAGTCCGTGCCACGCTGGCAACGGTCTTTCCGCAAACACCGATCGAGGGCGTGACCGAAACGCCTTCCGCCGGACTGTTCGAGGCCACCGTCGACGGCCGCATCTATTACGTCACGGGCGACGGCCGCTACATCCTCGGGGGTCCGCTCGTCGACACCAGGAGTCGCGTCAATCTCACCGCCGCGCGCCTCGAGCAGGTCAACGCCATCGCCTGGAAGAGCCTGCCGCTCGATCTCGCGATCAAGCGCGTCAAGGGCGCCGGGACGCGGCGCATCGCCATCTTCGAAGACCCGGACTGCCCCTATTGCAAGGTCCTGGAAAAAACCTTGACCGAGATCGACGATGTGACGATCTACGTGCTTCTCTATCCGATCGCCTCCTTGCATCCGCAGGCTGTCGAGCGGTCCAAGGCCATCTGGTGCGCGAAGGACCGAGGTCGGGCCTGGGACGAGGCGCTCCATCGTGGCGTGGTGCCGACCGAAGTCGCCACCTGCGAGACGCCCATCGCCAAGCTCGCCGCCTTCGCGCAACAGCACCGCATCACCGGCACGCCGACGATTTTCCTGTCGGACGGCCGCCGCGTCGTGGGTTCCGTGCCGAAGGCCGAGCTCGAGCAGCAGATGCTGCGTGCCGCCAAAGCGAACTGATCGAGCCGATCGTGAATCTCAGACATCGCGGATCTCTGCCCGAAGCCCGCGCTTTGGTCGCGTGGCTCGGCGCGCTGCTGGTCGTTCCGTTGTTCGGGTTCGCCTCCTCGGCTGCACCGCAGGCCTTGCCGGAGCGACCACCTGCGGCCTTCAGCTCGCCGCCGGCGTCGCAATCGCGGCCCTCACCCGCATCGACGGGCAGCCTCATCGAGACGGTGAAGGGATGGCTGACGGGCGGTCCGGCGCAGCCTGATTTGCTGCCGCCGGACGAGGCCTACAAGCTGAGCATTCGAGCGCAAAGTGTCGACACCCTCGTCGCCACGCTGACGCCCGCCGACGGCTACTACCTCTATCGCGACCGCATCAAGTTCGTCGTTGAAGATCCGCCCGGGGTGACTGTAGACAGCGTCTCGCTGCCGAGAGGCGAGATGAAAGAAGACGCGACCTTCGGCAAGACCGAGGTCTACCACCGTCCGGTCGACGCCGTCATTCGCCTCGCGCCCGGTTCGACACGCGCCGCCTCGGTCCGGCTGCACGCGACTTACCAGGGATGCAACGAGCCCTTGGGTGTTTGCTATCCGCCGATCGACAAGTCGATCACGGTCGCGCTGGACGCTCTGTCCGTCGTCTCGGCCGAACCGGCCGGCACGACGACCGCAAGCAGCGGGCCGCGTCCGGAATCGGCAGTCGCAGCACCCAGCGACGCCTCCGACGCGAGCAACATTCAGCGGCTCTTCTCGAACGGCGGCAGCTGGACATTGCTCGCCGCCTTCTTCGGCTTCGGTCTGCTGCTCGCCTTCACGCCGTGCATGCTGCCGATGATTCCGATCCTGTCCGGAATCATCATCGGCCAGGACGGCGCACCGACGAAGCGGCGCGCTCTCGGCCTGTCCATGGCCTACGTGCTGGGTATGGCGCTCACCTACGCCGCAGCCGGCGTCGCCGCCGGGCTGGCCGGCTCGATGCTGTCGGCGGCGCTGCAGAACCCATGGACGCTCGGCGCGTTCGCCGCCGTCTTCGTCCTGCTTTCGCTTTCGATGTTCGGGCTGTACGAGCTGCAACTGCCCACGTCGCTACAAAGCGCGCTCGCCTCGGCGAGCCGGCGCATTCCGGGCGGCCAGGCGGCCGGCGTGTTCCTGATGGGCGTCGTCTCGGCGGTGATCGTCGGGCCTTGCGTCGCGGCGCCGCTTGCGGGCGCCCTTCTCTACATCAGCCAGACGGGAGATGCCGGGCTGGGCGGCACGGCGCTGTTCGTGATGGCGCTCGGCATGGGGGTGCCGCTTCTCTTCGTCGGCGCCACTGCGGGAACGCTGCTGCGGCGTTCGGGGCCATGGACCCGGTCGATCAAGCGGTTCTTCGGCGTGACCATGCTGGCGCTCGCCATCTTTATCGTCTCGCCCGTCATATCACTCGTGATTCAGCAACTGCTCTGGGCCTCCCTGCTGATCGTCTCGGCGATGTTCGTGCATGCGATCGATCCGTTGCCTGTCGACGCCGCTGGCGTACGACGACTCTTCAAGGGTTTCGGCGTCATCGGCCTGCTTGCCGGCGCGGCGCTGCTCGTGGGCGCGCTCTCGGGCAGTCATGATCTGCTGCGACCTCTATCCGGCATCGGCGGCGCGGCAATGCAGGCGTCGAGCGAACTGCCGTTTCGATCGATCAAGACGGTCGCCGATCTCGACGCACGCATCGCATCGGCCAGCGGCCGCTTCGTCATGCTCGACTTCTGGGCCGAATGGTGCGTCTCTTGCAAGGAAATGGATCGCTTCACGTTCGGTGACTCCAGGGTCCAGGCGCGTCTGAAGAACACGCTTCTCTTGCGTGCCGACGTGACGGCCAACAACGCCGATGACCGGGCCCTGCTGCGGCGCTTCGGCCTGTTCGGACCCCCGGGAATCATCTTCTTCGACCCGCGCGGCAAGGAAGTCCCGTATCGGGTCATCGGCTACGAGTCGGCGGACAAGTTCCTCACGTCGCTGGATCGAGCGCTGGTCCCGGTGCGGCAAGAGCTGATCGGACAACGATGACAAGGGGAACATCATGAACCGCGAAGCTGGCGTGCGCATGCTGCGTCCGGTTGCGCTCGGCGCGTGCGTGCTGGCGCTTGCCGCCTGCGACGGCGGTCCCAAATCCAACGTCGTGCTTCGCCCTGACGATTCGCACGTCCTGGAGTTGGGCGCGAAGGTCTACCAGGTGCGCTGCGCCGCCTGCCACGGCGTTCACCTGGAAGGACAGGCGCAATGGCGCCAAAAAAATGGGACCGGACAGTTTCCGGCGCCGCCGCACGATGCGTCCGGGCACACGTGGCATCACCCGGACGACCTGCTGTTCAGGATCACCAAGTACGGAGTCGCCAAGGCGTCGAACCTGAAGGATTACGACTCCGCGATGCCGGCGTTCGAAGGCGTGCTATCGGATGCCGAGATCATCGCGGTGCTCTCCTGGATCAAGGCGCAGTGGCCGCCAGAGATCCGCAAGCACCAGGAAGAGGTGAATGCAGATGCAGCGCAGCAGGCGAAACGATGAACCGAGCGTCGTATCGCGGCATGCGTCGCTCCGGAATGTTCGGAGCCGCCGGTAACCATCTTCTGCGACGCGCGAGAAATCCCGTGACACAGGAAAACCCATGACCCATGAAACCGAAACCGTTTCGCGCCGCTTGTTCCTGGCGGGTGCCTCCCGATGTGCGACCGGCCTCGGCCTGATCGCCCTGTTGCCGCGCGTGCATGCCGAAGGCGCGACCTCTGCAGGGGCGCAGACGAGCACGACTGCCTTGGCCTTCGACGCCGCGAGGGGCGCTCTTTTCAAAACGGGCGCGGATGCCGTGCTGCGCAGCGTCGACGGCGGCAGCCATTGGACACGCCTCGAACTTCCGCCGGCCCTCGCGGCGCGTCGCGTCAGCTCGGTGGCCGTGTCCGCTGTGGAAGCGAAGACACTCTATGTCGCGGACTCGGGCTTTGGCGTCCTGCGCAGTGACGACCAGGGGCGCACCTGGACGGCGCGCAACGAAGGACTGCCGGATTCGGACGTCACCGCCTTGGCGACCCACGCGGACCGGCCTGAGACGGTCTACGCCTATCTCAGGGACAAAGGCATCTTTCGCACCGAAGACGGCGGCGGACGCTGGCGGTTGATGGACGCCGGGCCTCGCGGTGGCATCTCGAGCTTCGTTCATTCGAACATGGCCGGCAGCATGCAGAGCGGCTGGCTCTTCGTGGCCGGCCCGCGTGGGGTACAGCGCTCGATGGATTGCTTCTGCGGCTGGCGCGACGCCGGAGGCCTCGGGCGAGTCGTGTCCGCGGTGGCCTATGACCCACGCGTGCCTGCCGACATCTACGCGGCGACCGCCGACGGGCTTTTCTCCAGCGCCGATGGTGGGGAAAAATGGAACCCGCTGAAGTCACCGTCGGTGGCCTTCGACGCGCTCGTCGTCACGCCACGCCGCGAACTCGTCGCTGCGACCACCGCTGGCGGCCTCTATATGGGCG
>JBDTXV010000100.1:0-7310 GCA_040006015.1 Caldimonas sp. | reverse complement strand
TCGCGTTCGAGGCGGCAGATTCCGATTTGCGCCGGCCTCGCTGAGCCGGGCCGGCGCCAGCGATCCCGACGACCGAAGCGCGATGCGGCCGGTCCGTGATCCCGACGTTTCGAGCCTGTCGGTGCCGCTGAAGCGGCCGCCGCGATCGGCGCGGGGCGCCGTTTCGCTGCGCGCGGCCTGGCGCCTCGTGTCGAGCGTCGTGCATGCGCTGCACGGCATCGCGGTCTGCGCCTTTGTGTTCCCGTTCCTCGCTCCGGCCGCGCGGATGCGGCGCGTCGCCTGGTGGTCGGTGCGGATGCTCGAGGTCTTCGGGATCGAGCTGCGCCGCGTCGGCACCGTGCCGGCAGCGCCGGTGCTGCTGCTCGCGAACCACGTCTCCTGGCTCGACATCCTCGCGATCAATGCGGTGCAGCCGGCGCGCTTCGTCGCGAAGGCGGACATGCGGCGCTGGCCGTTGCTCGGCTTCCTGATCGCCTCGGGTGGCACACTTTTCATCGAGCGCGAGCGCAAGCGCGATGCGCTGCGGGTCGTGCACCAGGTCGCCGCGGCGCTGCGCGACGGCGCGACGGTCGCGGTATTTCCGGAAGGGACGACCGGCGACGGCCCGTCGCTGCTGCCGTTCCACGCCAACCTGCTGCAGGCCGCGATCTCGACCGCGACGCCGGTGCAGTCTGTCGCGCTGCGCTTCAGCGACGCGGCGTCGGCCTTCAGCGCCGCGGCGATCTACGGCGAGGTGAGCCTGCTGCGCTCGGTCTGGGCGGTTGCCTGCGCCGATGCGCTGCAGGTCAACGTGACGCTGCCGCCCCTGCTCGCGAGCGTCGGGACCGAGCGGCGTGCGCTCGCGCAGACGGTGCGGCAGCAGATCCAGTGCGTGCTCGATGCCGGCGCTGCCGACGCCGTGCGACGCGCGACCTGAAGTCGCTCAGCCCTTCGCTTGCGCGGCGACTGCCGCGGCGGCCTTTGCGGCGGCCTCGGCGTCGCCGAGGTAATAGCTGCGGATCGGCGCAAGCTCGGCGTTGAGCTCGTAGACCAGCGGAATGCCGTTCGGGATGTTGAGGCCGACGATCTCGGCGTCGCCGATCCCGTCGAGATACTTGACCAGCGCGCGGATGCTGTTGCCGTGCGCCGAGATCACGAGACGCCGGCCGGCGCGGATCGCCGGCGCGAGCTCGGCGCGCCAGTACGGCAGCACGCGCGCGACGGTGTCCTTCAGGCATTCGGTCAGCGGGATCTCGCCGGGACGCAGCGCCGCATAGCGCAGGTCGCCGGCTTCGCCGCGCAGGTCGCCCGGCTCGAGGGCAGGCGGCGGAACGTCGTAGCTGCGCCGCCAGGCGAGCACCTGTTCGGCGCCGAAGCGGGCCGCGGTCTCGGCCTTGTTCAAGCCCTGCAGCGCGCCGTAGTGACGCTCGTTCAAACGCCAATCCTTGACGACCGGCAGCCAGGTCCGGTCCATTTCGTCGAGCGCATGCCAGAGGGTCCAGATCGCGCGTTTCAGCACCGACGTGTAGGCGATGTCGAACTCGCAGCCTTCGGCCTTCAGCAGCTGGCCGGCCTCGCGCGCTTGCGCAACCCCGGTCGCGGTCAGCTCGACATCGGTCCAGCCGGTGAAGCGGTTCTCGAGGTTCCAGGTGGATTCGCCATGGCGAATCAGGACGAGTTTGTGCATCGGCAACCGGGCGCGGGATGAGGAGATGCCGGGCGGGCCCGGGACGCGAGAGGCCGGAATTCTATAATCGCATTCTTAGCTCCAAGGCCCACGCCCGTGAATTTCCTCATCGAGAACTGGTACCTGTTCGCCGTCGCGCTCGTTTCCGGCGCATTGCTCGTCTGGCCGATCCTGAGTCAGGGCACGACTGCCGGCATCAAGGTCTCGACCGCCGACGCGGTGCACCTGATCAACCGAGAGCGGGCGGTGCTGATCGACATCAGCGAGCCGGCGCAATACGCGGCCGGCCATGCTGTCGGCGCGCGCAGCGTGCCGCTCGCGAGCCTCGAAGGCTCGCGCGAGCTGCCGAAGAACAAGGCCTTGCCGCTGGTCGTCGTCTGTCCGACCGGATCGCGCGCGCCGCGCGCGGTCGCCTTGTTGAAGAAGCTCGGCTTCGAAAACGCGCGGGCGCTCGCCGGCGGGCTCGATGCCTGGCGCGCCGCGAACCTGCCGGTCGAGAAGACCGCGTAGGCCCGGCCGATGCAAGCGGTCCGGATGTACAGCACCGAATGGTGCCCCTACTGCCAGCGCGCGAAGGCGCTGCTGAAACAGCGCGGTGTCGAATCGTTCGAGGACATCCGTCTCGATGCCGATCCGTCGCAGCGCGCGACGATGATCCGCGAGACCGGGCGCTACACGGTGCCGCAGATCTTCATCGGCGCGACCCATGTCGGCGGCTGCGACGACCTCGTCGCCCTCGACCGGCGCGGCGCGCTCGCGACGCTGCTCGCCGGCGACGCGGCCCGATAATCGCGCCAGCCCGTTCGCCGCGCCGGTTCCGCGCGCGACGTCACCTTCCAACTTCGAGACCGCCATGGCAGACGAAAACCAGACCCCCGTGTTCCAGATCCAGCGCATCTATCTGAAGGACCTTTCGCTGGAGCAGCCGAATTCGCCGCAGGTCCTGCTCGAACAGGGCCAGCCGCAGGTCGAGATCAATCTCGCGCTCGGCGCCGAGCCGGTCGGCACCGGCATCTACGAAGTCACCGTGACCGCGACCGTCACGACCAAGGTCAACGACAAGGTGCTGTTCCTGGTCGAGGCGAAGCAGGGCGGCATCTTCGAGATCCGCAACATTCCCGACGAGCAGCTGCAGGCGATCGTCGGCATCGCCTGCCCGGGCATCGTCTATCCGTATCTGCGCGCGATCGTCTCCGATGTCTGCACCCGCGCCGGCTTCCCGCCGGTGCTGCTGACCGAAGTCAATTTCCAGGCGATGTTCGAGGCACAGCAGGCCCAGGCGAAGGCGCAGGCCCAGGGCAACGGTCCGAACGGCTCGGCCGTGATCGCGACCGCCTGAGCTTGCGATGAACCTGACCGTCCTCGGCGCAGGCGCGTGGGGGACGGCACTGGCGGCGCATGCAAGCGCCGCGCATCCGACCTTGCTGTGGGCGCGCGATCCGGCGCAGGCCGCGCAGATGCGCGCGGCGCGTTGCAACGTGCGCTATCTGCCCGAGGTCGAACTGCCGCCCGCGTTGCGGATCGGCACCGATTTCGACGCCGCGATCGAGCATGCGCACGACGGCCTCGTGCTGATCGCGACGCCGATGGCCGCGCTCGGCGAGGTGCTGCAACGTCTGCCGGCCGATCCCCCCGGCGTGCTCTGGCTCTGCAAGGGCTTTCAGCCCGGCACCGGCTGGCTCGGTCACGAGGTCGCGCGCGCCGCGTGTCCCGCTGCGCGGGTCGGCGTGCTGTCCGGGCCGAGCTTTGCGCTCGAGGTCGCGCGCGGCCAGCCGACCGCACTGGTCGCGGCGAGCGCCGATCCGACTCTCTGCCGCCGCGCTGTCGATGCGCTGCATGCCGACAGTCTGCGGATCTACACGTCGAACGATCCGGTCGGCGTCGAGGTCGGCGGCGCGGTCAAGAACGTGCTCGCAATTGCGACCGGCATCGCCGACGGGATGGGCCTCGGCCTCAATGCGCGCGCCGCGCTGATCACGCGCGGCCTTGCCGAGATGACCCGGCTCGGCGTCGCGCTCGGCGCGCAGGCCGAGACGTTCATGGGTCTCTCGGGCCTCGGCGACCTGGTGTTGACCGCGACCGGCGATCTGTCGCGCAATCGCCGCGTCGGCATGCGCCTCGCCGAAGGCCAGCCGTTGCCGCGCATCCTCGCCGATCTGGGTCATGTCGCCGAAGGCGTGCACAGCGCCGCGCTGGTGCTCGACCGGGCCCGCGCTCGCGGCGTCGAGATGCCGCTCGCCACAGCGGTCGCCGCGGTCCTCGACGGCGCGCTGAAACCGGCCGACGCGCTGCTGCAACTGATGACGCGAGGCGCGCGTCCGGAGGTCTGATGGGTGTTCAGGCGCCGCCTGCGTAACCGATCTGCCGCCACGCCTCGAAGACCGCGACCGCGACGGCATTGCTGAGGTTCAGGCTGCGCTGCCCGGCGCGCATCGGCAGGCGGACGCGCTGCGATGCCGACAACGTCTCGCGCAATTCAGCCGACAGCCCGGCGGTTTCGGAGCCGAACACGAGCCAGTCGCCGCGTTGCCAACCGACATCGGCGAACGGACGGCTGCCATGCGTCGTGAAAGCGAACAGGCGTTGCGGCTCGGGCGCGCAGGTCTCGATGAAGGCCGACCACGACGGATGGCGACGCACTTCGGCGTACTCGTGATAGTCGAGCCCGGCTCGCTTGAGAAGCCGGTCGTCCATCGAGAAGCCGAGCGGCTCGACCAGATGCAGCGTGCAGCCGGTGTTCGCGGCGAGGCGGATCACGTTGCCGGTGTTCGGCGGAATCTCCGGTGCGACGAGGACGATGTTGAACACGCGTCGCTCGCGTCAAGCCGCGTCGACGCGCGGCGTGCGCGCGACGACCCAGATGTCGACGCGCGCCGCACCGGCCGCGCGCAGCACGCGCGCGAGCTCGGCCGCGGTCGCCGCGGTTGTCATCACGTCGTCGACGATGCCGACGGAGCGGCCGCGCAATTCGGCGCTGCGCCGCGGCTCGACAGCGAACGCGCCGCGCACGTTCGCGGCGCGCCGGTCCGGCGCGAGCGCGAGCTGGTGCGGCGTGTCCTTGATGCGCAGCAGCAAGTCGGGATCGGCCGCACAGTTCGTCTTCCGTGCGAGCCGGCGCGCCAGCTCCCAGGCCTGGTTGTAGCCACGCTCGCGCAGGCGCTCGCGGCTCAGCGGAACCGGCAGCAGCAAGGTCGGCGCCGGCGTCGCGGCGGCGTCGCCGGCGCGCAGCAGCAGATCGGCGAACGCGGGCGCAAGATCGAGCGCCGCATGGAACTTGTAGGCGGCGATCAAGCGGTCCCACGGATAGCCGTAGGTCGTCGCGGCGACCGTCGCATCGAACGGCGGCGGCTCGGTGATGCAGGCACCGCAGAGCTGCGTCCCGGTCGGCACCTCGAGCGCGCAGCGTCGGCAGCGCGGCAGGGCCGGTGCGAAGCCGCGGACGCAGTCGGCGCAGAGGCGCCGTCGGTCCCAGCTTCGGCATACGGCACACAGGCTCGGCAGCGCGAGGGCCGAAAGCCCGCCGTCGAACCATCGGGTCGATTGCACCGGCTCAATATACTGCCGCGCTGATGGCCGACCCGAAGCCCGCCGCCGCCCGGCCGTTCGATCCGATCGCGGTCGCCGCGGCACTGCGTCGACTGGCGCGCGAGACGAAGCCGCCCTGGCTGCACGGCGAGATCGCGCGGCGCATGGCCGAACGGCTCGCGATCATTCGCCTGCAGCCCAAGGTGGTGCTCGACTGGTGGGGCTTTCTCGGCGCCGGCGCCGAAGTGCTCGACGCCGCCTATCCCGGCGCGCGCCGCATCGTTGTCGAGTCGGATGCCGCCTTGTTCGAGCGCAGCCGCAGCGCCGGCGCGCGGCCGTGGTGGTCGGCGCGTCACTGGACTCGTCCCGCGGTCGAGGTGCTGGACGAAGCCGGCGCCATTCCGGCCGGCGCGCAAGTGGTCTGGGCCAACATGATGCTGCATGCGGTCGCCGATCCGCCGGCGCTGTTCGAACGTTGGCAGACGCTGCTCGGTGTCGACGGCTTCGTGATGTTTTCGTGCCTCGGCCCCGGCACGCTGCGCGAATTGCGCGCGCTCTATCGACGCCTCGGCTGGCCGGCGCCGAGCCCGGCGTTCGTCGACATGCATGACCTCGGCGACATGCTGGTCCGGGCCGGCTTCGCCGATCCGGTGATGGACCAGGAGACGCTGACGCTGCGCTGGACCGACGCCGACTCGATGCTCGCCGAACTGCGTCTGCTCGGCCGCAATACCGATCCCGACCGCGCGCCCGGCCTGCGCACGCCGCGCTGGCGCGCGCGCCTGGTGCGCGAGCTCGAGGCGCTGCGCGGTCCGGACGGAACGCTCGCGCTCAGTTTCGAGGTCGCCTACGGACATGCGTTCAAGGGCGCGCCCCGCCTGCGAGCCGATGCGCCGACGACGGTGTCGCTCGACGAGATGCGGGCGATGGTCGGGGCGCGCCGGCGCACGCCGCGCGTCGAGTGAGGCGTCGTATCGGCGACAAGCGGTGCATGCGGCACCGAAGTCCGCTCGACCGTACGCTAAAATCTGCGGTTTGATCGAGGGCTAGGCTGCAAGGCTGCTTCGTTGCTTGTTTCACTGCAGCGGCGCGCGAACCGCAGCGTGCCGCGACCTTCGGAACCCAGTCCAGACAGCAACGCAGGATGTCGGCATTCATCTCACACGCAGCGGGCGCATACATGCCGGCGAGCGCACCGCTGCGTTTCGGCCATGAGTCCGGCTCGGCGGGCGGCTCGGTGCAATGGCTGTTGAAGCGCAACTGTTCGCTCGCGCCGCGCCAGCTGCTCGCGTTCTATGCCTCGTTGTGTCTGCTGTCGCTGGCGATCGCCGGCCTGTTCTGGCTGCGCGGCGCGACGCTGGTGATGCCGTTCGCCGGGATCGAGATGCTCGCGATCGGCTCGGCGCTGCTGCTCTACGCGCGCCACGCGGCCGACAGCGAAATCATCCGCCTGCGACCCGGCCGGCTGACCGTGCGGCGCGTGCACGGTCCGCATGTCGAGCAGGTCGAGTTCGAGCCGGCCTGGGTTCGGGTCGAGCCGGAGAGCAGCGACCGTTCGCTGATCGAGCTGTCGGGCCAGGGACGTCGCATTTCGGTCGGACGCTTCGTGCGCCCCGAACTGCGTCGCCAGCTCGCCGATGAGTTGCGCTGGGCGCTGCGGCGCTGGCAAGGTCGGCCGCCGGCCGACGACGCGTCCCGAGACGAATCTGAACTGAAATGGCAACCATGAAGACCATCACAGCACTGTGGCGCCAGGCGGGCCGGATCGCCGCGACGGCGGCTGCGATCCTTGCGACCGGTGCGGCGCTCGCGGTCAACGACCTGCCCGGCGGCCCGGGGGTCAACCAGATCAACCTGCCGCGGCCGGTCACCGAGATCGCCGCCGATCAGATGGACCTGCACAACTTCATGTTGTGGCTGTGCACCGCGATCTTCGTCGGCGTCTTCGGCGTGATGTTCTATTCGATCTTCAAGCACCGCCGCTCGAAGGGCGCGAAGTCGGCGAACTTCCACGAGAGCACGACGGTCGAGATCATCTGGACCGTCGTGCCGTTCGTCATCGTGATCCTGATGGCGCTGCCGGCGACGCGTGTCGTCGTCGCGATGAAGGACACCTCGG
>JBDTXV010000099.1:0-7325 GCA_040006015.1 Caldimonas sp. | reverse complement strand
ACCAGGCCTTCGGCGGCGAGCATCTTGATCGCCTCGCGCAGCGGCGTGCGCGAGACCTGCAACTCGGCGCTGAGCTCGCGCTCGTTGAGCTTCGCGCCGGGTGCGATCCGGCCTTCGACGATGCGCTGGCGCAGCCGCACCGCGACCTCCTGGTGGAGGATCTGGCGGGGGATCGAAATGACATCGGCCATACGGGTAAGTCTTGATCTGTATGCAAATTTCGCGACCGCTGCGGAGAGTTATTCTAGGTTAAATCGGTTGACAAATGAATTCTGTATGCAAAACTTGGGGCTGAAGGAGAGACCGATGCTGACCCTCGACCGCCACCCCACCGGCCGCCATTTCCTGCAGATCCCGGGGCCGAGCCCGGTGCCCGACCGGGTGCTGCGCGCGATCAGCCTGCCGACGATCGATCACCGCGGCCCCGAGTTCGGCGTGCTCGGCCTGAATGTGCTCGATGGCATGAAGCGCGTGTTCCAGACCCGCCATCCGGTCGCGATCTATCCGGCCTCGGGCACCGGTGCGTGGGAGGCCGCGCTCGCCAACACCCTGAGCCCGGGCGACGCGGTGCTGATGGTCGAGACCGGCCACTTCGCGACGCTGTGGCAGAAGATGGCGCTGCGCCTCGGCCTCGCGCCCGAGTTCCTGACGCTGCCGGGCACCTGCGCCGAGACCGGCCTGCCGCTCGCCTGGCGCAACGGCGTGCGCCCCGACATGATCGCCGAGCGGCTGCGCGCCGACCGCGAGCACCGCATCAAGGCGGTCTGCGTCGTCCACAACGAGACCTCGACCGGCGTCACCAGCGACATCGCCGCGGTGCGCCGCGCGATCGACGACGCCGGCCATCCGGCGCTGCTGATGGTCGACACGATCTCGGGCCTGGCGAGCGCCGAATACCGCCACGACGACTGGGGCGTCGACGTCGCGATCAGCGGCTCGCAGAAGGGCCTGATGCTGCCGCCCGGGATCAGCTTCAACGCGCTGTCGCCGAAGGCGCTGGCGGCGAGCAAGACCGCGAAGCTGCCGCGCGCGTTCTGGGCCTGGGACGAGATCGTCGAGATGAACGCGACCGGCTACTGGCCGTACACGCCGAGCACGAACCTGCTGTACGGCCTGCACGAGGCGCTCGAGATGCTGCTCGGCCAGGGCCTGGAGACGGTGTTCGCGCGCCATCGCCGCTGGGGCGCCGCGGTGCGCGGCGCGGTCCAGGCCTGGGGCCTGCCGATCCAGTGTGCCGATGCGTCGCTCTATTCGCCGGTGCTGACCGGCGTGATCACGCCGGCCGGCGTCGATGCCGATGCGCTGCGCCGCGTCATCTACGAACGCTTCGACCTGTCGCTCGGCACCGGCCTCGGCCGCGTCAAGGGCCGGATGTTCCGCATCGGCCACCTCGGCGACTGCAACGACCTGACGTTGATGGCGGCGCTGTCGGGCGTCGAAATGGGGCTGAAGCTCGCCGGCGTCGCGACTGCCGGCAGCGGCGTGCAGGCTGCGATGACCTACTTTGCCGCTCGCCCCGCCCCGCAGCCGATGCAGGCCGCGGCCTGACCTTCCCGATTCGACACCACAACCCGGAGACACCCGATGAACTTCCGCCGTACCCTGTTGCTCGCCGCACTCGCGGCCACCGTCGCGCCGCCCGTCGCCGCCCAGACCGAGATCAAGCTCGGCCACGTCGGCGGCCCCGGCTCGCTGTTCGAGCTGTCGGCGAACGAGTTCGCGCGCCGAGCCAACGAGAAGCTCGGCGGCAAGGCGAAGGTCATCGTGTTCGGCTCGAGCCAGCTCGGCAGCGACAGCGAGATGATGCAGAAGCTGCGCCTGGGCACGCTCGACCTCGCGCTGCCGTCGTCGGTGATGTCGTCGACGGTCGACGCGTTCGGCATGTTCGAGATGCCGTACCTGGTGAAGAACCGCGAGCACATGAAGAAGATCGAGGCCGCGGTGGTCTGGCCGTCGCTCGCCCCGATGGCCGAGGCGAAGGGCTACAAGATCCTCGGCGTCTGGGAGAACGGCTTCCGCCACATCACCGACAACGTCCGGCCGATCGTCAAGCCGGCCGACCTCGCCGGCATGAAGCTGCGAGTGCCGAAGGGCACCTGGCGCGTCAAGATGTTCCAGGCCTACGGCGCGAACCCGTCGCCGATGGCGCTGACCGAGGTGTTCGTCGCGCTGCAGACCGGCGTGATGGACGGCCAGGAGAACCCGCTGACGCAGATCTACTCGTCGAAGTTCCAGGAAGTCCAGAAGTATCTGTCGCTGACCGGCCACGTCTACACGCCGGCCTACCTGACTGCCGGCAAGAACAAGTTCGCGGCGCTGCCGCCCGACGTGCAGGCGATCCTGATGCAGGCCGCGAAGGACACCCAGGCCTACGTCTACGAGCAGGCCGCGAAGCTCGACAACGAGCTGGTCGACAAGATCAAGGCCGCCGGGGTCAAGGTCAACGAGGCCGACAAGGACGCCTTCATCGCCGCGAGCAAGGGCGTCTACGCCGAGTTCGCGAAGGAAGTGCCGGGCGGCGGCAAGCTCGTCGACAAGGCGATCGCGCTCGGCAAGGGCATGTGAGGCCCCGGCCCGGCGCCGCGTCCGCACCGCGGGCCGGCGCCGGGCTTCCGATCGACCCGGGGGCGACGCTGCGCCCCTTTCCTTTCGCATCTGCAGGAACCCGCCGAGTGACCACCCTGAGAACCGCCTTCGAACGCACGCTGACGGCCTTCGTCATCCTGCTGCTCGCCGCGCTGACCATGCTGATCCTGGTCGGCGTCGTCTTCCGCAAGTTCGGCATCCCGCTCGTCTGGTACGACGAAGGCGCGTCGATCCTGCTCGCGTGGCTGACCTACTACGGCGCCGCGCTGGCGGCGCTGAAGCGCGCCCACATCGGCTTTCCCGGCCTTGTCAACGCGATGCCGCCGCGCTGGCGCGTTGCCGCGGTGTGGTTCGGCGAGATCTGCGTGATCGGCTTCTTCGCGCTGCTGAGCTGGTTCGGCCTGCAGGTACTGATGATTCTCGGCGGCGACACAATGGTCAGCATGCCGAGCGTGCCGACGCGCCTGACGCAGTCGGTGATCCCGATCGGCGGCGTCCTGTTCATCGTCGCGCAGCTGCTGAGCCTGCCCGAGGTGCTGCGCCAGGCGCGCGGCAGCGGCATCGTCGATCACGAACTCGCACCGATCGCCGAGGTGGCGGCATGATCGTCGCGCTGATGGTCGTCGGGCTTGTGGTCCTGATCCTGCTCAACGTGCCGATCGCGATCGCGCTCGGCGTCGTCGCGATGGCCGCGATGGTCTGGTCGCAGGGCTTCGACGCGCTGCTCAATTCGGCGATCGTGATGTTCACCGGCGCGACCAGCTTCCCTCTGCTCGCGATCCCGCTGTTCATCCTGGCCGGCGCGATCATGAATTCGTCGAGCCTGTCGCGCCGGCTGATCGCGTTCGCCGGGGCCGTGTTCGGCTTCGTCCGCGGCGGCCTGGCGATGATCACGATCGGCACGTCGATGTTCTTCGCCGAGATCTCCGGCTCGGCGGTCGCCGACGTCGCCGCGATGGGATCGATCCTGATCCCGGCGATGAAGCGCAAGGGCTACCCGAAGGAGTTCGCCGCGGCGGTCATGTCGTCGTCGGCGACGCTCGCGGTGATCATCCCGCCGTCGATCCCGATGATCCTGTACGCGGTGATGGCCGACGCCTCGGTGGTCCAGATCTTCGTCGCCGGCATCGTGCCGGGCATCGTCGCCGGCGGCGGCATGATGGCGATGTCGTACTGGTACGCGCGGCACTACAACTACCCGGTCGAGGAAGTGTTCCAGTGGGCGCGCGTCAAGTCGACGTTCAAGGACGCGGCCTGGGCCTTTCTGCTGCCGGTGATCATCCTCGGCGGGATCTTCGGCGGCATCGTCACCGCCACCGAGGGCGCGGCGCTCGCGGTCCTGGCGGCGCTGTTCATCGGCGGCGTGATCTACCGCGAGCTCGACCTGAAGCACCTGTACGACGCGATGGTCGAGGGCGTGCTGCAGACCGCGATCGTGATGCTGCTGGTCGCCGCGTCGGCGCTGCTCGGCGTCTACCTGACCGAACAGCAGATCCCGCAGCAGCTCGCGGCGTGGCTGTCGTCGATCACCAGCAACCGCTACGCGGTGCTCGCCATCCTGAACGTCTTCTTTCTCGTGATCGGCCTGTTCCTGCACTCGGCCGCCGCGATCATTCTGGTCGTGCCGATCGTGATGCCGCTCGTCAACGCGGTTGGCATCGACCCGGTCCACTTCGGCCTGATCGTCACCCTGAACCTGGGCATCGGCCAGCAGACGCCGCCGGTCGCGAGCGTGCTGATGGCGTCGTGCTCGATCGCGAAGGCCGACATGTGGAAGGTCACGCGCGTCAACCTGCCGTTCATCGGCGTGCTCGTCGCGACGCTGCTGCTCGTCACCTACGTGCCGGCGGTGCCGATGGCGCTCGTGCACTTCTTCTACAAATGAGCGGCGGGGCACGCGGTGCCGCGGCCGTACCGGCGTCGCGCGGGCCGCTGGCCGGCGTGACGGTGCTTGAGCTGGCGCAGATCATGGCCGGGCCGAGTTGCAAGACCGAAGGGGCGATCCGGCTCGGCTGACCGGTCGCGACGGGGACCGCCGCGTTCAGCCGATCCGGCGTGCGTCCTCGATCACCTTGCCGTCGTTCGGCAGGCTGCCCGCGTCGCAAAGCCGCACCTCGCCGCGCAGCTTCGTGATCTCGCGCATCGTCTCGGCGACGCGCGCGGCAAGCCCTTCGGGCCGGCCGTCGACCTCGATCTGCAGCTCCATCCGGTCGTCGGCCATCTCGCCGGCGACGACGAGCCGGGCCTTGCGCACTTCGGGATGGCGGCTCGCGATCGCCGCGACCTGCGCCGGATGGACGAACATCCCGCGGACCTTCGTCGTCTGGTCGGCGCGACCGAGCCAGCCCTTGATTCGGAAATTCGTGCGCCCGGTCGGGCAAGGTCCGGGCAGCACCGCCGAGAGGTCGCCGGTGCCGAAGCGGAGCAGCGGGTAATCGGGGTTCAGCGTCGTGACGACGACCTCGCCGACTTCGCCGTCGGCGACCGGGTCGCCGGTGCCGGGCCGCACGATCTCGACGATGACGTCTTCGTCGAGAACGAGGCCTTCGCGTGCCGCCGTTTCGTAGGCGATCAGGCCGAGATCCGCGGTGCCGTAGCTCTGATAGCCATCGATGCCGCGCGCGAGGAACCAGTCGCGCAACGCCGGCGGAAACGCTTCGCCGCCGACCGACGCCTTCGTCAGCGACGCGATCTCGACGCGGAGCTCGCCGGCCTTCTCGACTATCAGCTTCAGGAAGCTCGGCGTGCCGATGTAGCCTTGCGGTTTCAGGTCGACGATTGCCTGCACCTGCTGCTCGGTCTGCCCGGTGCCGCCCGGAAACACCGTGCAGCCGAGCGCGTGGGCGCCGCCTTCCATCATCGAGCCGGCCGGCGTGAAGTGGTAACTGAAGCAGTTGTGCGCGAGGTCGCCGGCGCGAAAGCCCGCCGCATGCAGCGCACGGCCCATGCGCCAGTAGTCGCGCGCGCCGCCTTCGGGCTCGTAGATCGGGCCGGGCGACGCGAACACGCACAGCGCACGCCGCGCCGCGCGCCCCCAGCCGATCGCCGAATAGCCGCCGAACGCGTCGTCGGCTCGATTCGCTTTCTGACGCTCGAGCAGCTCGTGCTTGCGCGTCACCGGCAACTGCGCCAGCGCGGCGCGCGACGTCAGCGCGGCCGGATCGACGTCGCGCAGCAGCATGGCGTAGGCCGGCGCATGCGAACGCGCGTTCGCGACCTGCGCGGCGAGGCGCCCCATCAATTCGGCCTCGCGCGCCGCCGGGTCGCGGGTTTCGCGCTCGTCGTAATGGACGCTCATCGGTCGGTCGCCGGACGGGCGGTCATCGGACGGTCGCGTATCGGACGGTCGGTCATCGAACCAATTTTGCGTCACTCGTCGTCGAGCCGGCCGGCGCGCAGCCGCGCCTCGTCGATGAACTTGCGCTGCTGCGCCGGCGTGTCGAGCGGAAAGCGGTCGAAGCCGCTGCCGCCGGGCTTCTTCAGATCGGCGTGAAGCACGCCGGCCTCGTCGTGGAAATGCGCGAACGCGATATTGCGAACCTGGAAAGCGCCGGGTCGCAGTTCGCGCACGCCCTTGAGCTCGCGCAACTGGCGCAGCAGCGGCTGGACCGCCTGCAATGCGGCGGCATCGGCATGGGCCATCTCGTTTCCTCCTTCGCTTTCGATTCAGGCGAGCCAGCGCTTGCGGCGCTTGTAGCTCTTCACGTCGCGGAAGCTCTTGCGTCCGCCGGAACGGTCGCCGGTGCCGAGATAGAACTCCTTGACGTCCTCGTTCTCGCGCAGCGCCGCGGCGGCGCCGTCCATCACGATGCGGCCGTTCTCGAGGATGTAGCCGTAGTCCGAGTAGCGCAGCGCCATGTTCGTGTTCTGCTCGGCGAGCAGGAACGTGACGCCCTCGCGGGTGTTCAGGTCGCGGACGATCTCGAACACCTCCTCGACGATCTGCGGCGCGAGACCCATCGACGGCTCGTCGAGCAGCACCATCTTCGGATTCGCCATCAGCGCGCGTCCGATCGCGCACATCTGCTGTTCGCCGCCCGACGTGTAGGCCGCCTGCGAGCCGCGCCGCACCTTGAGGCGCGGGAAATAGGCGTAGACCTTGTCGAGCGTCGCAGCGACCGCGGCCTTGCCGTCCCTGCGCGTGTAAGCGCCGGTCAGCAGGTTGTCCTCGATCGTCAGGTGGCCGAAGCAGCGCCGTCCCTCCATCACCTGGATCACGCCGCGCTCGACCATGTCGGACGTGCTGAGCTTGTCGATTCGCTCGCCGCGCAGCTCGATCGAGCCCTTCGTCACCGCGCCGCGCTCGCCGGCGAGCAGATTGCTGACCGCGCGCAAGGTCGTCGTCTTGCCGGCGCCGTTGCCGCCCAGCAGCGCGACGATCCGGCCTTCGGGCACCTGCAGCGAGACTCCCTTCAGCACGAGGATCACGTGGTTGTAGATCACCTCGATGCCGTTGACATCGAGGAGTGGACCGCCATGCAGGCCCAGAACGCTCACGACTGGCAGTCTGCGCCGGTGCGAGGGGTCAGCTTCTTCTCGGCGGCGTACTTCGCGGCGGTCGCCTTGATCATCGGCTTGATGATCTGCTCGTCGCCCTGCAGCCAGTCGCCGGAGATTTTCCAGGCCTTGCCGTCCCAGGTCTCGACGCGCGCCCAGTAGGCGCCCATGTGATCGGCGCACGACGTGCTGATCGGCCGCAGCACGCCGGCGAAGCCGAGCGCGTCGAGCTTGGCCTGCGT
>JBDTXV010000098.1:0-7462 GCA_040006015.1 Caldimonas sp. | reverse complement strand
CTTCCGAGCGCACGATGCCGGTCACGCGGCCTCGCGTTCGGTCTCGGTGCCGGCCTCGGCGCCGGCCAGCTCGCGCACGAAGTAGCACTCGAGCTTGCGCACCAGCGCGCGATGATCGGCGTCGGCTGCGAAGCGCGCGCCGAGGCGGGCGCGGATGCGCACCGGAAACACCGGTGGCGCGCGCCAGATCGGCCAGCCCTTGCGCAGATACGCGGTCTCGGTGTCGATGATCACCGTCTGGATCGGTACCTGCGCGAGCTGCGCGATCAGCGAGATGCCCGGGCGGAACGGATTGAGCGGCTGCTCGACCGTGCGCGTGCCTTCGGGAAACATCACCAGCTGGCCGCCCTCGCGCAGGCACTCGACCGCGCAACGCACCATGCCGCGCGACGAATCGTTGCGGATGTAGCGCGCGAGGCGCGCACCGGCGCCGAGGAAAGGGTTGCGCATCAGCTCGGCCTTCATGATGCAGACGCCGCGCGGCAGCCGCGCGACGACGACCAGCGCATCGAGCATCGTCGGGTGGTTCGCCGCGATGATCAGACCGCCGGGCTCGTCGCGCAACCGATCTAGCGCAGCGGCGTCGATCTTCAGCATTCCGCAGGCCCCGGCGGTGGCCCAGAAGGTCCGGTACATCCAGGCGATCGCGGTGCGGCCGAGCACCGTCGCGCGCGGCTTCGGCAGGATCGGATAGAGGAGCCACGCGACGATGCTCCACGCCAGCGACATCGCGCCGAGTTGGACGAGCAGCAGGAAGAGCAGGCCGCGTTGCGCAACACCGGCGAGGACCGTCGAGACGCGCATCAATCGTCGGTCGTCACGAGCCGTCTCGAGGTCGCGAAGACCCAGGAGATGCCGATGCCCGCCGTCACTTCATGATCCCGGCGCACCAGCGGGCTCGCCGCGAAGACTGCACCGCCGAGGCTGTCGTAACGCACGAAGCCGCCGACCCACGCGCTGCCGAAACGGCGCGACACCGCGCCGAGCGCATGCCATCCGGCATAGCCGCCGCGGGCGTGGTATTCGGGGCGCTGCGGCGTCGCATAGGCCGCGTCGACACCGTAGAAGTGCTCGTGGTACTTGCGATCCGCGAACAGCGGACCGGCGAGCAGGCCGACGTTCCAGCCGTAGGCGCCCTTCAGGTCGAGGTTCAGGTTCGGCGAGAACGTCGCGCCGACCGCCGGCGGCGAGCGCTGCACCGCGACCGCGGCGCGGACCGGGAGCCGCAGCTCGAGACGCATGCGTCGATCCGCCGACTGCAACAGCTCGTAGTTGACGTTCGGACCGATCTCGACGGTCGCCGGCAGGTTCGGCATGCCGCTGCGGGCGTCGTTGTCGCGGCTGCGCGTCGGCACCGACGCGGCGACGCTGACGTCGACCTTCAGCCGGTCGGCCTTCAGCAGCAACGCGCGCGCGCCGTCGCGGTCGGCGCGCAGCCACTCGCCGCGATAGACGATGTACGGCAGCGGCAGCAGGTAGGTCCGGCTCTGGTCAGAGCCGCGGTAGTCGGGCAGGCGCAGCGCCGCGGCGCCGAGGCCGAGCTCCCAGAGCGGCGCCGGCGCGGCGCGGTCGGCCCGGCCGCCGAGCGCCGGCACGGCCTCGTCGGCGCCGCGCGCATGGCCGACCAGCGACGCCGCAACCAGCCCGCACGCCCATGCCGCGGCGCGCCTCACGGGGTCGTTACCTCGACATCGCGGATGTTGAAGCGGCGCCGCTTCCAGGCGCGGAACGTTCGGCCGAAATTGCCGATCGAGACCAGGTAGTACAGCGTCTTGATCGCGAAGATCGACGGCCAGATCGGAGTCTTGCCGTAGATGTCGCCGGCAAGCAGCGACAGCAGCGCTTCCTTGACGCGCAGCGGGTTGCCGGGATGCATGAAGAACTCGCGCATCGTCGGATTCGTGACGCGGAAGATGAACCACGAGAACTGGCGTGGGCCGTGCCGCATCAGCCGGTCGAAGCGGCGCCGCGCCGCGGCGGCGGCGCGCGGCCGTTCGAGCGTCGTCTCGACGACCTCGACGCCGGCGAATGCGCTCTGCATCGCCAAGTACACGCCCGAAGAGAACACCGGGTCGATGAATGCGTACGCATCGCCGAGCATCAGGTAGCGCTCGCCGCTGCTGACGCGGCTGCTGTACGAATAATTGCCGGTCGCATGGACCGGCGAGACGCGCTCGGCGCCGGCGAGACGTTGCGCGAGCTCAGGACAGAGCGCGAGCGTGTCGGCGAAGAACGCTTCGAGCGGCTTCGGCCGCGACTTCAGGTAGTGCGGCCAGCAGACCGCGCCGATGCTGGTCGTGCCGTCGGCGAGCGGGATCAGCCAGAACCAGCCGTGCGCGAACCAGAAGATCGTGATGTTGCCTTCGAGCTTGCCGGGCAGGCGTTCGACGCCGGTGTAGTGCGCGTAGAGCGCCGAGCTGTTGTGGCGCGGATTCTTCTGCTTGCACTTGAAGTGGTTCGCGAGCAGCGTGTCGCGGCCGGTCGCATCGACGACGAAGCGCGTGCGGCAGTTCTGCAAGCCGCCGTCTTCGACTTCGACCTGCACGGTCGCGCCGTCGGCATCGAATGCGACCGAGCGCGCGCGCCGGCCTTCGAACGTGCGCGCGCCCTTTTGCTGCGCATGGCGAAACAGCAGTTCGTCGAGCTCGGAACGACGCACCTGCCACGAATACGGCATCGACTTGTCCCACGCGTCGGCGAACTCGACGTAGCTTTTTTCGGCGTGGTCGGGCGAGACGAATTCGACGCCCCATTTCGGCATGCCGATGCGCTCGACCGCGGCGCGCACGCCGAGTCGGTCGAACAGCTCGACGTTCGCCGGCAACAGCGATTCGCCGATGTGAAAGCGCGGGTGATGCGCCTTTTCGAGCACGACGACATCGCGGCCGCGATCGGCGAGCAGCGCGCCGATCGTCGCACCGGCGGGACCGCCGCCGATCACGAGCACATCGCAGTCGAGAACGGGAGTTGCGGGTATGGCGGGCGCAGGCGTTCGCGTCGATTCAATCATCAGGCAGTCGAACAGTGCACTCGGCTCGACGCCGGCCCGTGCACTGCGAACGGGCCCGTCTCACCATGGATCGGAACAGGCCCCCGGATTCTATCGAGCGGCGGCCGGGTTACTTCATCGTGCCGCTGGCCGGCCGGCTGCCCGACGGGAGCGTCTCGATCGTGCGCTTTTCACGGATGATCCCGCCGCCGCCGACGCTGCCGGAAACGGTGCCTTCGCCGCGCATCCGGGCCATGCAGTCGCTGCGCTCGTCGCCGGCCAGCGCATTGCAGCGGTCGCGCGAATTGCGGCGCAGCTGACCGTCACCGTCGCTGAGCCCACCGCGCCGGGCTTCGGCCAACGCCGCCGCGGCCTCCTTCATGCAGGTGGCACGATCCTGATTGGTCTGGCCGCTGATGCACGCGGCCCGGTCCTGTTGATACTGCGCCTGCCCCTCCGACATCGCGCCGCGGCTGCCTGGCGCGGCCGATGCGCCTTGCAACGCGAATCCGGCACAGAGGATCAACGAGAGTTTGCGCAGTTGCGCGAGTTCGGTTTTCATTGCGAGTCTCCTTCGACACTTGAATGTGCGAGGAGCCAAGCTTAGGAATGCGGGCGGCGCCGAGGCGTAAGACCGCGCAGCGGTGCCGCAAAAGGGAGCGCCGGCTTTGCATGTAGGAAGCGTCCGAGGCCCGTCTTCCGCAAATGCGCGCGAGAACCCGCGGCGCGTCAACGGTCGGCTCGTTCCTTCGCCGCGGCCTGCCACTCCTCGCGGCGCAGACGGTACAGGCAATGCATGCGCAGCGGATGGCCTTCGGGAACGCCCGGGTGTTCGAAATCGGCGCGGGCATCGCGCAGGCCGATGCGCTCCATCACCGCGCGCGAGCGCCGGTTGCCGAGCGCAGTGAACGAGACGATCTGCTCGAGACCCAGAGCCTCGAAACCGATGCGCAGCACGGTCCGCGCGGCCTCGCTCGCGTAGCCCTTCCCCCAATGCGCGCGCGCAAGGCGCCAGCCGATCTCGACGCAGGGCGAGAACGGCAGCACCCGGCGCGGCACCGACAGGCCGACGAAGCCGATGAATTCGTTCGTCGCGCAGATCTCGGCGGCCCAGTTGCTCCAGCCGCGCTCGACAAACTGCGCCTGCCAGCCATCGATGCTGGCGTCGCTCGCGACGCGCCCGACGAGCGCCGGAAAGAACTCCATCACGACCGGATCGGCGTTCAGCGCGGCGAACGGCGCGCGGTCGGACTCCTGCCATCGGCGCAAACGGAGGCGCGGTGTTTCGAGCTCGATCGACGCGCTCATGACCGCCGGCCGAGTCCGCTCACTCGCCCACGCGCACTCCGCAAACCCTCACTCGCCGAGATACGCCGCCCGCACCTTCGGATCGCTCAGAAGTTGCTGCGCATCACCGCTCATCGTGACCTCGCCGGAATCCATCACGTAGCCGCGCGACGCGAGCTGCAGCGCGCGGCTCGCGTTCTGCTCGACCAGCAGCACCGTCGTGCCCTGCTGGTGGATCTCGCTGACGACCTCGAAGATCTTGTCGACCATGATCGGCGAGAGCCCCATCGACGGCTCGTCCATCAGCAGCACCTTCGGCTTGGCCATCAGCGCGCGGCCCATCGCGAGCATCTGCTGCTCGCCGCCGCTCATCGTGCCGGCGAGCTGGTTGCGGCGCTCCTTCAGGCGCGGAAAGATCGTGAACACGCGGTCCATGTCGAGGGCGATGTCCTTGACGTCGTTGCGCACGAACGCGCCCATCTGCAGGTTCTCGGTGATCGTCATGCGCGAGAACACGCCGCGGCCTTCCGGCACCATCACGAGGCCCTGGCGGACGAGGTCCCACGGCCCCTGGCCCTTGATGTTGCGGCCCATGAACTCGATCTCGCCCGCGGCCGCCGGCTGCGTGCCGGTGATCGCCTTCAAGGTCGTCGTCTTGCCGGCGCCGTTGGCGCCGATCAGGCTGACCAGCTCGCCGTCGCGGACCTCGAACGAGATCCCCTTGACCGCCTGAATGCCGCCGTAGGCGACGCGCAGTCCGCTGACCTTCAGGAAAGTCGCCGCACCGGTCGCCGCCGGCGCGCGTGCCGGCGCTGTCGCTGGGGTGATAGCCATCGAATCGTCCTCAGTGGGCCTTGTGACCGGCGCCGAGGTAGGCCTCGATCACCTTCTCGTTCGCCTGCACCTCGGCCGGCGTGCCCTCGGCGATCTGCTTGCCGTAGTCGAGCACGGTGACGCGATCGCAAAGGCCCATCACGAGCTTCACGTCGTGCTCGATCAACAGGATCGTGCGGCCGTCGTTGCGGACCCGGTCGATCAGCTCGCGCAGCACGACCTTCTCGGTCGCGTTCATTCCGGCCGCCGGCTCATCGAGCGCGATCAGCTTCGGATCGGTCGCGAGCGCGCGCGCGATCTCGAGGCGGCGCTGGTCGCCGTAGCTCAGCGTGCGCGCCTTGAACTCGGTGTAGCGGCCGATGCCGACATAGTCGAGCAGCTCCTGCGCGCGCTGCGCAATCGCCGCTTCCTCGGCCTTGAAGCGCGGTGTGCGGAACACCGCGCCGATCAGGCCGGAATGCGTGCGCACGTGACGCCCGACCATCACGTTCTCGAGCGCGGTCATCTCGGCGAAAAGGCGGATGTTCTGGAACGTGCGCGCGATCCCGGCCTTCGCAACCTCGTGCACCGCGCTCGGCTCGTACGGCTGGCCGCCGAGCTCGAAGGTGCCGGAGTCGGGCGTGTAGAGGCCGGTCAGCACGTTGAAGAACGTCGTCTTGCCGGCGCCGTTCGGACCGATCAGTCCGTAGACCTGGCCCTTCGTGATCGTGATGCCGACGTCGGAGAGCGCCTGCAGGCCGCCGAAGCGCTTCGAGACGCCGCCGACCTTGAGTATGGTTTCGCTCATGCTGGCCCGCTCCTCGTCATTTCGCGGTCGGCACGATCGGCGTCACGGTCGGCGGTATCTGCTCGACCGGCGTCAGGTGCGCATGCGGATTGACCGGCAGCGTATCGGGCGTGATGTCGCGGCCGTGCTCGGGCGACGGCCAAAGTCCGCGCGGCCGCGCCAGCATGATGCCGATCATCGCGAGCGCGATCAGCAGCTGGCGCAGGATCGATGCGTCGAGGCGACCGTCGGTCATCTGCTGCAGCGGACCGGCAACGTAGCGCAGCACCTCGGGCAACGCCGACAGCAGCAGCGCGCCGACGATCACGCCGGGCAGATGGCCGAGGCCGCCGAGCACGACCATCGCGACGATCATCGTCGACTCCTGCAGGCTGAACGACTCGGGCGAGATGAAGCCCTGGAAGGTCGCGAACATCGCGCCGGAGATGCCGCCGAACGTCGCGCCCATGCCGAACGCGAGCAGCTTCAGGTTGCGGGTGTTGATGCCCATCGCCTTCGCGGCGACCTCGTCCTCCCGGATCGCCATCCAGGCACGGCCGATCCGGCTGCGCTCGAGCCTGTAGCAGATTACAACCGCGAACATCACCAGCACGAGGAACAGGAAGTAGTAGTTCGTGACCTTCGGGATGTCGAAGCCGAACAGCGAGTGCGTCTTGCCGAGGTCGAGGCCGAAGATGTGCATGTCGTCGATCTGCGCGATGCCCTTCGGGCCGTTCGTGATGTTGACCGGCGCATCGAGGTTGTTCATGAACACGCGGACGATCTCGCCGAAGCCGAGCGTGACGATCGCGAGGTAGTCGCCGCGCAGCTTCAGGGTCGGCGCGCCGAGCAGCACGCCGGCGCTTCCGGCGAGCGCCGCGCCGAGCGGGATCACGACCCACCACGGCGTGTGCAGGCCGTTCGGGAACGTCGCCTTGAAGGCCTCGAACGTGTCGGTCAGCTGCGGCGACGCCAGAAGCCCGAACATGTACGCGCCGACCGCATAGAACGCGACGTAGCCGAGGTCGAGCAGCCCGGCGTAGCCGACGACGATGTTGAGTCCGAGCGCGAGCAGCACGTAGAGCAGCGCGATGTCGATGATGCGCACCCACGCGTTGCCGAAGTACTGCGCGACCAGCGGCAGCACGACGAGGCCGACGCCGGCGGCGAGGAAGACCGCGATCCGGTTGCCCTTGATGTTCATCGACGGCTCCTTCAGGCGCGATCGGCGACGCGCTCGCCGAGCAGACCCTGCGGTCGCAACGTCAGCACCAGGATCAGCACGACGAACGCGAAGATGTCCTGATAGTTGCTGCCGAGCACGCCGCCAGTCAGTGCGCCGATGTAGCCGGCGCCGAGCGACTCGATCAGCCCGAGCAGCACGCCGCCGAGCATCGCGCCGGCGAGGTTGCCGATGCCGCCGAAGACCGCGGCGGTGAACGCCTTCAGACCCGGAAGAAAGCCCATCGTATGCTGTACCGAGCCGTAATTGGCCGCGTACATCACGCCGGCGAGTGCGGCGAGCGCGGCGCCGATCACGAAGGTCGCCGAGATCACCGTGTCGGGGCGCACGCCCATCAGCCCGG
>JBDTXV010000097.1:0-7554 GCA_040006015.1 Caldimonas sp. | reverse complement strand
CCGTGGTTCAATGGATAGAACAGCCCCCTCCTAAGGGGCAGATACAGGTTCGATTCCTGTCGGAGCCACCAGCCGTCGCGTCGAAAAAAAAGCGGCACCGGATCGCTCCGGGCCGCCTCTACCGCTGCAAGCCGATCAGGCCTTGCGACGGCGCGCCACGAAGCCCATTGCGCCCAGACCGGCGAGCATCAGTGCATAGGTTTCCGGCTCGGGAACCGGCGCGGCCTGGAAGTTCATCGCGCCGCCGCCCTCGTTGACCGTGAATCCGCCGTCGAACGCCGTCACCGTCGACGTCGTGTTGGTGAACGCGCTCAGCGCGATGTTGTAGAACGGTTTCGGCGAGACGAAGAAATCGCCCTTGCCGGACGCGACCGCGAACGAAAGCGATGCCGCCGCGCTCGGTACGAAGGTGCCGTCGCCGTACGGAGCCGACGAGACGATGCCGTGCAGCAGCGAGCCGGTGGCCAGCGTCTGGGTCGTGCCGAAGGTGTGAACCGCGGGGACGTTTCCGGTCGTGCTGAACGTCGAATTCCCGTTCGCGCCGATCAGCTCGTAGTTCAGCGTGTCGAAATTGCCGAACGTCGGGACCGACGCGACTGTCGTACCGGTGCCCTGGGTCAGCGTACCGGTGCCGGTGAAGTGGAAGAAGAGGCTGTAGCCGGCCGTGCCGCCGGGTGGCAGCGCGTTCAGGCCGATCGCGTCGATGTTGCCGCCGCCGAGCTGGAAGCCGGTGATCGACAGGTAGCCGGTGTCGCTGAAGTGGGTCGAATCGCTGAACGTGACGGTCGAGAAGTCGGACAGAAGGATGTTGTCTGCGGTGAACGCGGAGCCATCCAGTCCGACGGCGGCCGGATTCAGTGTGAACGGGGGCAGTGCAGCCGATGCGCTCGCATACGCGGTCGCCAGCGCGACCGACACGAGCGTGCGCGCAAAGGCGGCGCGGCTGAAAAGGGCTTGGTACTTCATTGAATTCTTCTCCTGGAGAACAACGGTTGCATCGTGAATGGCTCTTCTTGTGAAGCAGAAGAGTTGGCGCGACGTTAGGGGCATTCCGATACGCGGGCCATACCCGGAACAGGGGGTGACGCGACATCGCGGTGGCCGCGTCCACGAGGTCCGGCTCGGGCGCTTTCGAGGGCCGGTTCGGCGCTCCATCGCAACGGGTGCGATGCCAAGACCGGCGGTTTTTATTGCGGCAATCCCGCCGACGCCGCTGCGATCAGTGCCAGCGCCAGGTCCAGATCAGATCGACCGAGTTGTCGGCGCCCGATTGCGCACGTAACGTGAAGCGCTGCGCGATCCGGTAGATAAGCTGCCAGCTGCCGGCGGTCGCGTTCAGTCCGCGCTCGTAGCCGACATACCAGCGCCGCGAAAGCTGCTTGCCGAGACTGACGATCGTCTCGCGGACCTCACCGTCGCTCTGCCTCACCGAGACCTCGTCGAGGCCGATCGCCTTCGTCAGCTTGTCGGTGCCGCCGCCGCCTTCGCCGGCGAGCAGTGCGAGCGCCGCGCGTTGCAGCAGCGCGGTGTCGGTGCGGCCGAGGCCCTCGCTCGCACGTCCGAGCACGAGCCAGCTGAGCTTGTCCATTTCGGAAAGCTCCGGCTCGGAGAACAGGCGCACGCGCGGGTTCAGCGCGGTGCCGGTCACCGCGACGCCGACCCTGATGTCGAGATTCGGCCGCGTCGCCTCGATGTCGAGGCGCGGGTTCTCGACCGCGCCGGTGAAGGTCAGCTGGCCGCGGTCGATCGTGAGCTTCTGGCCGTACGCCGCATAGGTGCCGTCGGCGGTGTAGAGCGTGCCGTTGACCGCGAGCCGGCTCGCCGGCGACGTGATCCGCAGGTCGCCGCGCAAGCCGCTGTCGATGCCGCGGCCGCGGATGCGCAAGCGCTGGCCCATGTCGACGCGCAGATCGAGCGCGACGCTGCGGCTCGACAGCGGCGCGCTGCCGGGACGCGACAGCGGGGCGCCGCTCGAATTCGGCGCGCCGTTCGCGGCTCGCGTCGCAGTGTCGTTGCCGATGCGTTCCGGCGCCGCCGTCGCGCCCGCTGTGTCGCCGGGCGCGCCGCGCCTGCGTCGGATCACCTGCACGTCGTCGGCCAGGGTCGGCGCGTCGCCGCGACTGAAATCGATCAGCCCTTCGTCGATCGTGAAGCGGCCGTCGAGTGCGGCGACGTCGCGATCGAGCCGGAGCTGCGCGTCGCCGCTCGCGACGATGCGGCGGTCGACGCGGCCGAGCACCTGGAACTGCGTCGCGCTCAGCTTCAGGCGCGCCTGCGGTGCCGCGCCGAGGCTGGCAGCGCCTTCGAGCGCGATGCTGCCGCTGCCGGCCTTCGCACTGAAGCGCTCGATCCGCGCGGTCGCGCCCTGCAACGCGATCGCGACATCGCCGTCGCTGATCGCGACCCCTTGCAGGAAGTTGCGGACGCTGAGGCCTTTGCCGACGATCTGCCCGGTGTATTCCGGCGCGCCGAAGCGGCCACCGATGCTCGCGCTGGTGCGCAGCTCGCCGCCGAGGCGCCAGCCGGCCGGCACCCATGGCCCCCAGGTGCCGAGATTCGCGACCTGCAGCTCGACGACGCCTTCGATCGGCGTCGCCGCGGTCGGCCAGGTCGCGCCGGGCGGCGTCCGCGCGACGATCGCACCGGCCGCGACGCCGAGGGTCGTGCCGGCGAGGGCCTGCGTGAAGTTCCATACGCCGTTCGACGCCGCGAGGCCGAGGCGCAGATCGGTCAGCCCGAGCGCCTGCGTGCCGGTCTCGTCGGTCACCGTCAGGTCGCCGGCGCGGCGCTCGAACACGACATCGGCGCTGACCGCGGGTGTGCTGCGCACGTCGATGCGGCCGGCAATCGTCAGGTCGCCGCCCCAGCCGAAGTCGGGTTGCGCGCGGCGCAGCAGCGGCGCGACGCGGATCGGGTCGAGCTCGGCCTGCACGTCGAGACGCATCGCTTGCGCGCCCGGCGCCTGCCACGCGAAGCGGCTCCAGCGCAGATTCGCACCGAGCACGTCGGCGCGGCCCGGCTCGAGCGCAAGCCGCGCCGGTCCGTCGCGCCATTGCGCGTCGACGCCGATACCGCTCGCGCGCAGCCACGCCGGCGCGCCGTCGGCGCTCGGCCGCAGTTCGATCTTCTCGACGGTTCCGCGCCAGCCGGCCGCGGTGTTCGCCGGCGTGCCGACGAGGCCGCCGTGCGCGCGCAGCAGCACGACGCTGCGGGCGGGTGCCGTTGCCGGTGCCGACGCAGTCGCGCTCGCTGCGCTCGCCTGCAGCGTATCGGCCCATTCGGGCGGCAGCGCCTTCGACTCGGCACGCAGGTCGATCGCGTGCGCTTGCGCGGTCCCGGCCAGGCGCAGCCGCAGCGACTCGAGCGACGGTGCGCCGAAGGTCGCCTGCGTCAATGTCGCATCGACATCGATCGGCGCCTGCGGCGCGGTGCCGAACCGCCAGCGCGCGTGTGCGGTCTTCGCGCTCGCGGCGCCGGCGCGCAGGTTCGAGCCGTCGAGCTCGCCGTGCGAGGTCAGCGTCGGCCAGCGTCCGTCGATGCGCGCGCTCGCGTTCAGCGCGCCGGCCGGCGCGCCGTCGGTCGCGACGAGAAGCCGCCACAGCGGAGCGAGCCGCGCGAGCGCCGGTGCGGCGAGCGCGGCGTCCCAAGCATCGCCGGCGCCGTCGCGGTCGAGGCCGACGCGGCCGTCCAGCTTCAGCGTGTTGCCGTCGGCATCGAGCGCGACCGCAGCGAGCGCCGAGCGGCCGTCGTCGTTGCGCCACGAGCCTTCGCCATGCAGCGGCACGCCGGCGATGACGCTGCGCTCGATCGCGATCCGGGCCTGGCCGCGCAGCGCCGCGAGCGCGTCGTGCAGCGGCAGACTGCCGAGCGTCGTCGGCAATGTCAGATCGAAGCTGCCCTTCGCATTGATCCGATGCGGCCCGTGGCCCCAACGCGAGGCGTCGGCGCCGGGCCACCACGGCACCGGATCGAAGTCGGCCAGCGCGATCTTGCCGTCGAGCCGCCACGCCGCCGCGCCGCGGGTTGCATTGCCGGTGATCGATGCGACCGCGCCGCCGGCCCGCGCTTCGGCTGCGCGAATCTCGATCCGCTCGGGACCGACGCTCGCATTGACGCGCAGTGCGACCGCACGCGCCGGGCCGCGCTCGGCGAGGCGGCCTTGCAAGGCACCGGTCACGTCGGCCGTAAACGGTTTCGCGGCGTCCAGCAGACCGGCCGAGCGCAGCGTGACCGGGCCGCTCAATGTCATCGTCGGCGCGCGCGCATCGAGCCGGCCCGGCTGCACGTCGGTCAACGTCGCTTCGACCGTGCGCAGATCGGGAGTCCAGCGTCCACGGCCGTCGATCCTGCCGGCGCTTTCGCGCGCGCTGCCGAGCTCGGCCGTGAACGACTGCAGTTCGACGCTGCGCAGGTCGTCTGGGCGCGCGCGCAGGTCGAGCGTCAACGTGCGCAGCGGCAGCCGGCCTTCGTTCCAGCGCCCGGCCGCGTTGTTGACGAGGCGCGCGCCGACGAGGCTCGGCCGATCGAGCGCCGACGTTCGCGCGGCCGCGCTGCCGCTCAGTGACGTCGCCGGCAGCGCCGCGTGGAAGGCCGACAGGTCGAGCGCCGTCGCGGTCAGCTCGAGGTCGCCGAGCGGCCACGCCGCGAACGGCCGCAGCGTCATCTGCGCGTCGAGCGCTTGCGCCGCGCGACCCGCGCTCGGCTGCGCGCGCAGCCGAGCGCGAATCAGCGGGGCGGCGAGCGGCCCGGCCGCGCTCGCGCTGGCGTTCCATGCCGGAGCGTCGGCCGCGGCGTCCTGCGCGATCCCGACGTGCGCATCGAGCTGCAGCGGCGCCGCCGTCGCGATCTGCGCCGAGCCGGTCGCGCGAACTCGGCCCCAGGCGAACGCGAGCTTGACGATGCGATGCACCGATCCGGCGTCGGCGCCGAGATGCACGTCGCCCTGCAGATCGCGCACCGGGGTCGCCGCGCCGATGCGGAGCTCGCCGACGCGCAGCGCTGCGACGTCGATCTCGAACGGCAGGTGCAAGTCATCGGGAGGCGATCGCGGCGCCTTCGCTGGGTCGCTCTCGGCCAGCCATTCGGCGCTCGTCGCGTCGAGGCGGTCGGCGGCGATGCGCAGCCTCGGGCCGCGCGAAGTCCAGCCGATGCGCAGGTTGCGCCAGGCGAGGCCGTCGATGCGGAGCGTTCCGCTGCCCGGCACGCGCACTTCGAGCTTCGCCGCGTTGAAATCGCCGACGAGCGCGCCGCGCGGCTGCTCGACCTTTACCCCGGGGACTCGTGCGAGCAGCCAGGCGCTGCCGGCCGCACTGCCGATCGCCCACCATGCGGTCGCGGCGGCGCCAGCGATGCACAGCGCGACGACGACGAGGCCGACGGCAATCCAGCGCGCCGCGGATGCGACGCGCGAGTTCGACCCTGCGACAGCAGAAGGAGACGCCGGCGGCGCGGGATCGCTCATCGCAGCCTCTTCAGAAAGCGATTCCGACGCTCAGGTGCAAGCGGAAGCGGCGCACCTTCTGGCCGTACGCGACATCGACGCGCAGCGGCCCGACCGGGCTGCGCCAGCGCAAGCCGATGCCGTAGCCGACGGCCGGGCTCACGTCGATCCAGCGATCGGCGGCGGCGCCGGCATCGACGAACGCGGCCCACCAGATCGCCGGATAACGCGGCGAGATCGGCCGCGCAACCTCGGCGCTCGCGGTCATCAGCACGCGGCCGCTCGCGATCGCGCCGTCGACGACCGGCCCGAGCGTGCGATAGGCATAGCCGCGCACCGAGTCGTCGCCGCCGGCGCGAAAGAGCAGCGGATCGGGGACGCCGATGCGGCTTTTCGCGAACACTTCGCCGGCTTCGGCGCGCACGGTCCCGTACCACGCCGAGCCGAGCGGCTTGTACCAGGTCAGGCGTCCGTAGGCGCGCGCGAACGGGCCCTTGCTGTCCGCGGCGATGCCGGTCAGCGGGCGGAACTCGCGGCCGATGCCGTAACCGAGCGCGCCCTGCGCGTTCAGCGTCAGCCCGTGCGTCGGCAGCAGCACGTTGTCGACGTCGCGCAGGATCCAGTTGTAGTTGCCCGAGAGCGCGTCACTGCTCGTGACCAATGCGGCGGCGTCGACCCGCGCATGCACCGCCTCGGCATAGTAGAGGCGCTCGATCCGGTTGCCGTCCTGGATCCGGCCGATCCGCGCGGTCCACGAAGTCCGCAGCTCGTCGGCCGAGCGCAGCCGCTCGCCGTTCGCGGCGACGAGATTGCGATATTGGTTCTCGAGCGGATACGACGTGAACTCGGTGCCGAACGACTTCAGATCGGGCCCGAGCTCGAACTTGTTGCGCGCGATCCAGCGGCTGCCGAAGACGCGGCGATGGACGTGCTCGAGCGTCACGCGCGGTCCGGTGTTCGCGCTATAGCCGAGGCCGAGCGTCGCCTGCTGCAGGGTCAGCTCCTTGACCTTGACGATGACCGGCGCGGCGTACGCGGTCTTCGGGTCCGGATCGATCTCGACCGATGCGCCCTGGAACAGGCCCGCCTTGACCAGCCGCTCCTGGTAGTCGAGCAGCAGCTTCTCGCTGTACGGCGTGCCGGTGCCGAACGTCGCGAGGCTGCGCACCGCGTCGGTGTCGTAGCGCTCGATCCCTTCGACGCGGATCGCGCCGAGCCGGAACAGCGGGCCGCTGTCGGCGGAGAGCTGCAGCACGACGGTGTTGTTCTCGGCATCGACCTGCGCCGCGCTGCGCTCCCACGTCGCGGCCGGATAGCCTTCGGCGCGCAGCTGGGCGAGCGTCGCGTTCTTCGCATCGGCCCACGCCGTCTGCCGGAACGGCTCGCCCGGCTTCAGCGGCCAGGCCCGGCGCAGATTTGCGATCCGGCGCAGCGCCTCGGCGTCGCCGGCCTGCGCCGCATCGTGCAGCGCGCCGGTCGCGTCGAGCGTCGCCTCGACGACGACGGCGCGCGGACCCGGCGCGACGACGACGCGCACGAGCAGTGCGCCGGCAGAGTCGGTGCTGCGTTCGACCGTGACTTCGGCATTGAAATAGCCCTCGGTCTCGAGCAGCGCGCGCGCCTGCTGCGGCGCGGCGGCGGCGAGGCGGTCGAGCTCGACCGGCGTGATCGCGTCGCTGCGCGGCGCGTTCTGGAAGCGCGCGAGATCGAGGTAGTTGCCGAGCAGCACATCGAGCGGCGGCGGCGCGACGACGCTGAAGCGGTACTGCGCGACGCCGGGCGCGGCGGCTACGTCGCTGCGCTCGGCATCCTTCGCGCCGAAGAACGGGAGACTCGCGCAGCCGCCGAGCACGGCCAGCAGCGGCAACACGCTGGCCGCCCGCAGCACCGCTCTCCAGTTCATTTGCTCAACAGGCGCATCGCTCCTTCGAGCCCCGGAAGAGTCAGCGGGAACATGCGCTGGTTCATCAGCTGCTGGATCACCGCGATGCTCTGGCGATAGCCCCAGACGCCCTGCGGCTCGGGGTTGATCCACGCGAATTTCGGGAATGCGCCGGTCAGGCGCTGCAGCCATTCGGCGCCCGGCTCCTCGTTGTTGTATTCGACGCTGCCGC